>JARXWK010000026.1 GCA_029916745.1 Dysgonomonadaceae bacterium PH5-43
AAGCATATCAATAGATTATTCTGCGAAAGAGATGAAAATGAGATTTCTTCTGAATTACTATTAGTGGAATTAAATTCACTTTTTGAAGATAATCATTCCTTAGATTTCTGTAAACAAGTTTTTGAATATAAAAAAATAGGACTGTATGAAAATGCATTCTTACTACTTCTATTTTTCTGTCATAAATTTATTAATTGCGATGATGATTGTATTGGATTTAATGACTTTGATGATTTATATGACGAAAAATGGATATTCAGAGATATAAAATCTACATTACAAAATGGCGATAGCGCATTGCTTACAAATAACATTTTGGAACATTTTAATGACAATGGTTTTGGGAATCGAGAATATTTTAGAATATCATCAACAGCAAAAGAAAAACTTTTTATTGAATTAAACATTAAGGCCGCTCAGAGTAACAACAACAAGAAAGAACTCATTCTACATAATAGTATAACAGCAAAAGAGCTATTCTATAACAAACGAGAACAATCGCAGATAGCACAACTTACATCATTGCTTAACAAGGATAATTTTAAATCTGTTCAGGAAAAACTAGAAAAAGGGGGATTGCGAAAAGGTTTTGCTTGCTTGTTTTATGGAGCTCCTGGAACAGGAAAAACTGAAACTGTATATCAATTAGCACACTCTACTGGACGTGATATTATGATGGTGAATATATCAGAGACTAAAAGTATGTGGTATGGTGAAAGTGAGAAACGCATAAAAGGAATATTCGATAAGTATAAAAGTCTTCTGAAAACAAGTGAAGTTGCTCCTATATTACTTTTTAATGAGGCTGATGCCGTTATTGGAAAAAGAAAAGAAGCCGTCAATGGCAGTATAGACAAAACAGAAAATGCAATACAGAATATTTTGTTACAGGAAATGGAGAATTTAGACGGAATAATGATTGCAACGACAAACTTAACTCAGAATTTAGACAAAGCCTTTGAACGAAGATTTTTGTACAAAATAGAGTTTGAAAGGCCTTGTATTGAAGCAAAAGAAAAAATATGGCAATCTATGTTACCTGAATTATCCGAGAAAGAAAGATTAGAATTGGCAAATAATTATAACTTTAGTGGTGGACAAATAGAAAATATTGTAAGGAAATACACAGTAGACTCTATCTTGACTAATACAGTCCCCTGCTTAGAAACTATACATAACTACTGTCAATCTGAATTATTATATAAAAATGAGGAAAGAAAAATAATAGGATTTTACTGATATGGAAAAGAAAAAAAGTTCTAAAGACACAACCTCCAATCTATTCAACCGCTATGTTTGGTTGGTTGACATAATTTATCGAAGAGAGAAAATAACATTCGAAGAAATTAACGAGTATTGGCAAAGATCATTATTAAACACAGACGGAGAAGACTTGCCTTTACGAACGTTTCACAATCACAGGCAAGCTATCGAACAAATGTTTGATATTAATATTGAGTGTGATAAACGAAATGGATATAAATATTACATCGATAACGCCGATGATATGGAGCGTGGAGGTGTTAGAAACTGGTTATTAAATACATTCGCAATAAATAATCTAATCAATGAGAGTCATAAGCTTAAGCATCGTATTTTATTTGAAAAAATACCGTCTGGACAAATATATTTGACCCCTATAATTGAAGCAATGAGGGATAGTCTTTCCTTAGAGATAACTTATCAGAGTTTTTGGAGAGACACGGCTAACTCTTATGAGATTTATCCTTATTGTATAAAAGTATTTAAACAACGTTGGTATCTTATTGGATACAGTCCTTATAAAGACGATATTCTTATTTATGCATTAGACAGAATAAAGCATATTCACATTAGCGATAATAAATTTAAGTTACCAAAGGAATTTGATGGAGAAGATTTTTTTAACGACTGCTTCGGAATTGTAGCTGGAGATGGACACAAAACAGAGAACGTTCTGATTAAGGTATATAAAATTCAAGATAGCTATATAAAGGCTTTACCATTACATCATTCGCAAAAAGAAGTTGAAAGCACTTCCGAATACACCATTTTCAGTTACTTTATAAAACCCAGTTTTGATTTTAGACAAGAGCTACTATCTCACGGATCAGATATTGAAGTGTTAGAACCTAAATGGTTTAGAGATGAAATTGCGGAGATTATATCAAATATGTATAATGTTTATTATTGCCGTCCGATAAAATCTTAGTGAAAAGAGGTAAATAAGTTATTAGAACCATCTCGCCTATCATATTAAACACCCCTTATCTATCTTACTGTAAATCCCTTATCGTTGTCACTAGAGAGACAAGCTGCTTCTTAGTAGAAACCCCTTATCGTTGTTAGTAGATAGGCGAGTTGCTTCTTAGTAGATACCCGATGTCGCTCTTAGAAGAACCTCCCCGCCTTTATACTTAAAGCACCCCGCCTTTCTTAGTAGATACACCTCGCCTATCTACTAAGAGAGAGAAGGGGTCTCTTAGTAGAGAGAAGCCTCTAAGTGAAGCTTTGCATTTTAGAGTTCTTAAAACACTGTGTTTGAGGTTGTTTATTTGCAGGCAAGCCAAAGTATATTTCCCAAAACACCTGTACAACTACGTAATGAACAGTAGATAACAATAAAAAAAAGCAGCTACATTACGTAACTGCTTTTTTGGTGCGGAGAGAGAGGGAACGGAACGATAAATCCCGATTGTCCTGTATGATACGAGGTTAAGGCTACTTCGCCTTTTCTTTAGTAACTATTTAGTAACTGATTTCTGTCCAGTCTTGACTTTCGACTGTCTTTTCTTGTCCACAAGCTTCATATCAGCTTTCAGGTTCAAATATACGAACTTTTTGAATCTTACAAAAATTAATTGAATATCAAGTCGTTCTCCAGTGCAAGGTGCAGCCTATTTATATATAGGCTGCACCTTGCACTGAGCTTTACATATCATTCATAGATAAGCCCCTTAATTCAATCTTATATTTTGCAAGTTCTTTTTTGATTGAATCGGCTTTTCCCTGAAGTAAAGTCATGTCAATTTTCTTGGGGTTACGCTTTACCTCGGCAACAATAGCCGTTTTATCCAAATCATTCAGAGCAATCAGGTCTATCTCATTTTCTCCTTTACTGTCCCAATAGCTACCAATAGCGGTTATCCTCTCCTCTTCCGCCATTTTAGCCCGAAAATATTTTTCCAAAGTGAAACCGCTATATTGCTCATAGTTCTTATCAATAAACTCACGAAGCAAGTCATATTTCCCCATTTCAATCAATGACTGATTCGGATAAATGAACCGAAACCAGAAACGAAGGTAGTTGTCATTTAAACTCCAACGAGCTTTTCGGCTTTCCGGCTTCGAGAACATGGGCTTGTTCTTTGTAATAAGAGAGTATTCTTTTTCTAAATTAACCAGATATGCCCCCGTATTCTTTCCGATAATGGAATCTATTTCACTTTGGGTCGTTTTCCCGGAAGCGATTAATTGCAGAATGGAAAAGTAAGTCCCATACTCTTTTCCAAATTCAGAGATAAGCAATTCTTTGCCTTCCCCGATAAAGGGAGAATCAGGACGTGTAACCACATCCAGTATCTTATTCTTTGTTACAGCTCCGCCTTCCATCAGTAGGTCGATGTATTTGGGAACGCCACCCGTCAGCATATAGAGACACAGAAGATCTTCCGATGTATATTTAGGGTTATAATCGTTCAGGATTTCTTTTATTACGCTAACGGCGAAAGGTTGCAGTGTTATCTTTGAGGTAAGTCGCCCGAATAACGGTTCTTTCCTGTTCTCAAAAATCTTCATCATCATCGAATAGATAGAACCGGAAGCAATGAAGTTGATCTTAGTCTTGTCTTTATACTGATCCCAAAGATTCTGAACATCGCTGAATATGGACGAATTTACATTATCAAACTCTTGAAATTCATCAATGATAAGCGTGTAATGTTCCTTTGTGGCAAAAATCAACAACTGTTCAAAAAGGTCTTTGAATCGGGTAATCGAGCCGAATATTTGCAATCCTAAAACATCTGCTGCATCTTTCTGAAACTGTTCGCAAAGAAGCGGTTCGCTTTTACGGGAAACAAACAGATAAAGATACTTCTGTCCCTTTACAGATTCAAGTAAAAGGGAGGTCTTGCCGATACGACGACGACCAACCATCACCGTAAAACAGGAACTTCTCTTCGATTGCTCCAATGTACGGGCTAATATATCTAACTCCGCTGTTCTGTTATAAAACTTCATATCTCATGTTATTTAATACTCATTATCTTAATGGCGGTTACAAAAATAAGAAGAATATTTCAATCCGCCACTATGTATATCAGGTTATTTTAATGGCGATTATTTTAATCGCCATTAAAATATAGACAAGAACGAGGATTTGTAGCTTGAAGCATCCATGCTATTTTCAAACTTTTGTGAGTTGAGAATTATTACTGTCCGATAAAAATCAAATTACAAAAGATATCCCTTCCAAAAGCCAGTCAATAGGTAGATTTTTCATTGAATGGGAAAAGTAAGCCCTATTGAGAAGAAAACAGAGGTAAAGGATGTTCTTTGTCTCTGCTTTTCTGTATAGTAATCCAGGTTTGTTCTGGATCTCTGAGAAATTCATATAGATTGATATAATCCATCAGGTTTATTCGGATAAATGTGACCATATTGGAGAATGCCCACTTACGTTTGATCCTTTTCTTTATGATGGTCAGCAGGAGATTGGCAATCAGAGTTACCCATATCTGTATTTCAATGGCATTGACATTATCTCCCAGAAAGTACTTCAAAGGGAAGTTTTGTTTTAATTGTTTGAATAACGTCTCTATTGACCATCTTCTGCGATAGATTTCGACTATTGTCTCAGCCTCTATCTCTAATTGATTAGTCATAAAAACTTCCAGTTTGTTTGTTTTCTCATTCCAATAAGCAATCCTGCGTGATGTGTGAACAAACTCTTTGTTTGACCCATATCGGACATCTACAATCTCATCTTTGAGAATACCCTCATCAGCATTATCGGGAATATCCAACTCTTCATTCGAGGAATAAACAGCATTACTTTTCATTTTGGTAATGTAAGTGATATGCTGTTCGGTAAAACCCTGATACGCTTTGTAATCCACATAACCCATATCAAAGGTTATTAAAGAGTCAGAGGGAAGCTTTATCGATTTTAATAAGATGTGATCATGGGTGGCTGCCGAAGAATAGTTAACCAAAACAGGAACCTGGTCATCGTATTTGATAAGGGTATGAACTTTTATTCCACCTTTCTTCTTGCCTCGCTTGGGATTGCGCCCCGCTCCTTTAAGTATTTGCTTAAACAGAGTAATTGTCGTGGAGTCCATCACGTACAATCGAGCGGTATATGCATCATTCTTTCGGCTGTCCGATAAAACTCCTTTGTATTGTTCTACCAAAGAAAGGTAGACGGACTTGAAAAAAGCAGAGGATCGTCTTCTGTTGGCATCGGAAAGGGTACTGCGTTTAGCACAATAGCTTACCCCAAGGTGAGATAGCTTATGAGCATTAGAGAGTAGGCCAACAACTACTTCCCGCAGAGAATCAAAGTGTCCTATAACAGCATAAAGCATCGTCACTAAGTGAGTATAGCTATCAAGTTGCTTTATATAATGATCTGAACTATGCCTTTGGGCTATTTTGAGAACTTCTCGCTTGTCAAGCAAGGAAATTATCTGATTAAGTATCGGCTGTCCGATAAAATGATTACTTTTGCTCATGGTAGTTTGTTTGCTTAAGAACTACAAATCTACCAACTAAAAGCCGACTGCAGAAATGGAGCCGGCTTATTTATTGGATAAAACTTTTATCGGACAGTAATAGTTGAGAATAGACAAATAGTTTATTTCGTGCTTACAACTGAAAATCTGCCAGCTTTTCCTCCAACGATTCCATATCAGCATTAAGCTTTGTATCCGTAATTCGAGCATAGATCTGTGTTGTTCGTACATTCTTATGTCCTAATAATTTAGCAAGACTTTCCATCGGCATACCATTAGATAAGGCAATAGTCGTGGCCATTGTGTGCCGCCCGCAATGGTATGTAACACGCTTCTTAATCCCACAGGTTTCGGCAATTTCTTTCAGGTATTGATTTACTTTCTGATTGCTTAACATCGGGAACAATGTCTCCCTTTTTGAATCACTGTACTTTTCAATCAGTTTGGTAGGAATATCAAAAAGCCGGATATTACTCAATTCTTTGGTCTTCCACCTTTCAAACCTAATCCACTGATGGCCATCAACGGCTGTATGCAGATGTTTTTTTCTTAAATTCTTCATGTCCACGAAAGCAATGCCCGTAAAAATCGCAAAAAGAAATAAATCCCTGACAAGTTCCAACCACTCATAGGGAAGTTCTTGCTTCATGATAGATTTTACTTCATCCATTGTAAGAAATGTGCGATTGGTTTGTTTTAGCTTGATTTGGTATTCCTGAAACGGGTCATTCTTGATAATGCCATTCTTTAGTGCCAATATGATAATCCGCTTGAAAAGTTGTATGAACTTAGCTGTACTGTTGTGATTGCAACCGGAAACTGTTCTTAGATAAATTTCAAATTCACAGATAAACTGGTGGTTTACTTTGTATAAAGGGATATCTTCTATTCCTTTCGTCGATTGCAAGAAGTCAACCAAGTGTTTCCGGATGGCTTCATATTTCTGATAAGTAGCTTGTGAACGGGAGATATTTACCTGTTTACGAAAATTCTCGTTGTGAATGGAGAAATAGGAAATTAGATGCCGCTTACTGTAAGCAATTCCGGTATAAATATCTTTAATCATTTCAGGGGTTACGTCCCCATCGCATAATGACTGTTGAAAGTAAATCTGGTTAAGCCGGGCTTTGATTTGGTTCAATGTTTCGTTAATAAAAACAGATTCACTTGTCCTCCCTCCAACTTTATGCTCTTTTACATTCCATAAATCTGGATGGCATTTCAACTGTGTATTGATGGTGCATTTTTCGCCATTAATCGTGATTCTCGCTATTATGGGAAAATTCTTATTTGCTGAACCGGACAACCGCTTCAAATAAAAAATAACAGAAAAAGTATGTCTCATGAGTTTGCTCTTTTATAGTTGTTTCTAAAAAAGGTGCAAACTTAGTGAAAACTGAACTAACAATAGAAATTGATTTTGCTTGCACTCAAGCTATTATCAGCATTTTTGCACTATTATCATATGTAGTGATAATAGTGCAAAAACATTTGAGAACACCTAACTATGTGTAAAATAGCACTCGCTACAAGGAGACTAAAGTAGTTGATTTCAGTTCAATACAAAAAATCAGACTTCTCCAGAACAAGTCCAAAACTCATGAATTGAATTATCGGTATTTGGTGGAGAATAACTATCTTTGCAACGGATAAATAGAATTTTAACGGATTCGTCCGTTTAGATATAACATAACGTTCGCTGAACGTCTCGCTACGAAAACTGGCACTTTTCAAGACAAACGAGGCAACAGTTGGAATGTTCATGCTATACGAAAGTATGGCGTGGACTCTATCTGTTTCGTTTGTCGGGTATGCCAGTACCTCGTAGCGGAATGGTGTGAGTTCCACGCTTCTTTTTTGAAGTACAGCGAGTGATGGTATGAACAATTAAATTCGAAGAAACATGAAAAAAATTATCCTTTACATCGCTGCATCACTTGATGGGCGCATTGCAGAACCGGACGGCGGTATCGAATGGCTTTCCGAATTTCCTATTACCGAAGAAATGAATTATGGCTACAAAGAATTTATGGATTCGATTGATACGATTATCATGGGTGGCCGCTCTTGGCGTGAATTATCAAATATGGATGCAATGGGTGCGTATGCGGACAAAACAGTTTATGTGGTTTCTCATCATGATTGGGGAGAAAAAGAAAATATTAAATTCATTACGGAAAATGTAATTGAACATATTGATGACCTACGTAATGAGTCGGGAAAGAACATTTGGCTATTTGGCGGTGGTGAATTGGTTTCAATGTTGCTTGCTGCCGATTTGGTTGACGAAATGCAGATAGCTTATATCCCCGTTATTCTAGGCAAAGGAGTTTCTTTATTTCCCGAACAACCTAAAGAATCAAAATGGAAATTGCAGGATAGTACAAGCTATAAAAATGGAGTTTTGAAAACGACCTATATTAAAAAGTTAGCAAGATAGGAAAAGCCTAAAATCTGTTTGCACCATACTTTTGCAAAAACAAATAAAAGAAATGAGTATGACAAAAACAGAACGAGTTACAAGTATTATCCTGGCGGTTATCCTTCTATTAACCGTTGCCAACAGTACATGGTATTTTCTGGGCATTGCCAAAGTGAGCGTTGTTCAATGGCTTGTTTTCAACGCATGTGCTCCGTCGAGTATTGCTTTCCTGCTGGGGTTAATCTTCTATTTCAGAACAAAGAACAAAATGTGGCTTACAATCGCCCTTGTGCCGATGATGTTTTTCGGAACAATGGGTTTGTTTGTCTTTCCGTGGAAAAGCGGAATTGATCTTTTGACCCAATTCTCCCATATCATTATGACGCTCAATATCGTATTGGGTTTATGGATTACATTAAAAGAAAAAGATTACAAGGCTTTAGGAAACGGATTATTGACAAGCGTATTAATAGGAATACCTTTTATAGCATTCACCCAGGCCTATTGCCGTGAACATGCGGAGGAAGTAATGAGAGTTTTAGGAATCTAATTTCAGTAAATAAGATGCAACAACGAATATCGACCATAGAGGAATACCAGAAACAGATCAATATCATTGTGGAGTATATCAACAATCATTTGGATCAAGCCGTTGATTTGACAAAACTGGCTGAAATAAGTCATTTCTCTCCCTATCACTTCCACCGTATTACCCGTGCGTTTATGGGAGAACCTATCGGAACTTATATCGTTAGGGTTCGGCTGGAAACTGCTGCCCGTTTGATTCGATATACCGATATGTCTGTTGCTGAAATCGCCTACCGTGTCGGCTACGATGTTCCTGCGTCTTTATCAAAAGCATTCAAACAACAATATGGTATTTCGCCGTCAGAATACCGCACCAACAAAGATTTTACCATTATGAAAGCAGAAAAGAAAGATATGCAATTAAAGATAAAAGCACCCAAAGTATTGGAGATTGAAGCCAAGCAAGCCATTTACATTAAACTCACAGGCGAATACGGAAGCCTTGACTTTTCCGGTTCATGGCAACGTTTGTGGCAATTCGTCAAAGAACATAAACTCTTTACTTTCGGAATGGAGCATATCGCCATTTATCACGATGACCCAAAAGTAACAGAGGGTAATAAACTCCGCACCGATATTTGTCTTGTCATTAAAAAAGACGTAAAGGCACAGGGCGATATTGGAGTAAAAGAAATCAAAGCGGGAAAGTTTGCTGTGTTTCATTATCAGGGTTCATACAGCAATTTGGATGCCGTTTACGATACGATATATGCTCGTCTGCTTCCCGAAAACAACTTGAAACTTCGGGATTACCATTGCTTCGAAAAGTATCTGAATCACCCTGACAGGACAAAACCCGAAAAGTTAAAAACTGAAATCTATATTCCTGTGGAATAAGATAGTATCTTTGCACATCCATTAACAAATAAATGAGCTCGTTTAACGAAACAATCACGAACGAATTAAAACAACAGGGAATAGAATTTATCCACTTTGTTGATATCTCCGGTTTGGCAGAAAAGCAAAATCGGGGATTTTCGTCTGCTATACTATTTGGTGTTAAATGCTCTCCCGAATACCTGAAAAGAGTCAGCTATAATCCCAACTATGTGCCCGATATGGTTGCCCGCAACTATTTCGATGACGATGAGCATTATGCTCATGAAATGGGCATGTACCGCATATCCGACTTGCTTGCAGAGTTCATTGAAGAGAACGGTTACAAAGCCTATTCACTTTCGGATGCCAACCAAATAGCAACGAGTAATTTTGATGGGATGTTTGGTAAAACAATGCTCCCATTGAAAACCCTTGCTACTCATGCCGGATTGGGTTGGATTGGTAAAAACAATTTGTTGGTAAATAAGGAATTTGGTTGTTGTCAAACTTGGGGTGCAGTTTTGACCGATATGCCATTGAATACAGTGTTAAATAGTTTGCCAGCTGTTCAGTGTGGCAACTGTCGGATTTGTTTGGACGTTTGTGAACCCCATGCCTTGAAAGGTGCTTCTTGGCAATTAGATATACAACGCGAAGAAATGATTGATGTCGATAAATGCACTACTTGCTTGAAGTGTATGGTGCATTGCCCGTGGACACAGAGATACATGAATAAAGAAGTAAGCGTATGGAAAATATGAAAATAAAAGATACTAAGCCCCAATTATTTGAAAGGACGGATTGTAATATATGGACTGACTCATATATTCAGCAACAGATGTTGAAAGAACATTTGAACCCAATGTCTGATGGAGCCAGCCGTAAGCAAGAATCCATATTTAAGATTACAGAATTTGTACTTAGTCAATCAAAGTCCAAAAGCCGTCTACTCGATTTAGGATGCGGCCCCGGCTTATATACGTCTTTATTCAAAGACAAAGGATATGAAGTAACAGGCATTGATTTCAACAAGGTATCCATTGAATATGCGACCACTGAAAGAAAAGATATTCATTACATTTTCAGCGATTACATTAATGAGTACCCCGATGGGGAATACGATACAGTTATCCTGATTTACTGTGACTTGGGTGCTCACTCAGATAACGACAGGGATAAACTATTAAAGAATATCTATCAATCTCTTGACGAAGACGGGACTTTCATATTCGACATCTTTACAGAAGCATTAGTAAATGACAAGCAGGAAAGTAGAAGTTGGGATTATGCTCCAACTGGAGGCTTTTGGAGTCAAAATGAATATTTACTATTGAGCCAAACTTTCCATTACCCCCAGAATAAAGCATTTGGCTATCAATATAACCTGCTGACTAAAGATGAAACAAAACATTTCCTTGTTTGGGACAGATATTATTCGGAAGAAGAAATCACACTGGTTTTGCAAAATATAGGCTTCCGAAAAGTAACTATACACAAGAATATTTTAGACGGCAACGACTTCACGTCCAATAGCGAAATGTTTGTTGTTGCTAAAAAATAAAGAGAACTAAATGCCAATAGATAGACAAGAGAAAATAAAAATCAATAATATTCCGGCAATCCTGTACGGCTCTGCTTCGGATAGGTTATACTTGTATGTACACGGTAAACAATCAAAAAAAGAAGAAGCTGAACATTTCGCAAATATTGCTGTAAAATTAGGATATCAGGTTCTAAGTTTTGACTTGCCTGAACATGGAGAACGTATATCCGAGCCATATCCATGCAGCGTTCAGAATGGTGTACGTGATTTGAAAGAGATATATTCGTTCATTAAAGACAAACACAAAAGCATATCTTTATATGCTTGCAGTTTAGGAGCTTATTTTAGTCTATTGGCATACCGGGATATAAAGTTTGATAAATGCCTTTTCCTTTCTCCCATTCTCGATATGGAGCGGTTGATACAGAATATGATGAAGTGGTCAAGTATATCGGAAGAAGAGTTGAAAGAGAGAGGTGAACATGAAACTTCTTTTGGAGAGACGTTGTCGTGGGATTACTACGAATATGTACGAAACAATCCTGTCAGCAAGTGGGATAGTCCTACATTTATCTTGTATAGTGAAAACGATAATCTGACAGAAAGATGCGTTCTTGATTCATTTGTAATACAGAATGGCTGTATGGTAGATGTTATGCCGGGTGGAGAACACTATTTCCATACAAAGGAGCAGTTGGATTATTTAGAGAGTTGGTTAGAAACAGTAATTAAATAAAAATACAATGAATAAAAAAGAAGTAATTTTTGTACTCTTAGATAAGTTTGCTGATTGGGAAGGTGCTTATATCTCCACCTGTTTGAATATAGGAGTAAAGCCCGGAAGCCCGATCAAATACACCGTAAAAACAATATCAGTAACCAAAGACCCTATCTTATCGATAGGCGGATTCAAAGTCGTTCCCGACTACGACCTGAACGATATGCCGGAAGACCATGCGGGGCTAATATTGATTGGTGGCATGCATTGGTTTTCGCCCGAAGCAGCGCAAATTGTTCCACTCGTAGAGAAAGCTGTTAAAGAGAATAAGTTAGTTGCCGGAATATGCAATGCCTCGGTATTTCTCGGAGCCTGTGGGATTCTCAATAATGTGAAGCATACAAGCAACGGATTGGACTACCTGAAACAGTATGCCGGAGAAAGATATACCGGCGATGCCAACTATATCAACGAACAAGCTGCAAGAGACGGTAACATTGTTACAGCCCCCGGAACGGCTCCATTGGAGTTTTGCCGTGAAATCCTGTATGCATTAGATGCGGATGCGCCTGAAATTATAGAAGAGAGCTATCAATATTATAAAAATGGGTTCTTGCCGAAATAATATGTATGTACAAAGAATTCCCACCCGACCTGCGCCTACAGCACTTGATAGAAACCTATTGGGTTACCGATGGGCTGATTGAGAATACGTTTACACACCGTATTCTCCCCGACGGTTGTGTGGATATTATCTTCGATTTCGGAAGCAATCAACCTTCAGCCGGCTTGCCTATGCTTGTCGGTACCATGACCTCTTTATTGGAAATTTCCTATCAGCCGGGGCGGGTGCAAATGATGGGAATCCGCTTTGCTCCGGCAGGAATCACCGCATTCACCCGTATGCCCGTCTCCATGATTACCAACCAAAACATAGAACTTCCGCTCAGCGAAACGCTGTTTGATAACAGTTTCTATGAGCGATTGCCCGACATGGAGTGTATGCAAGAACGTATCAGGTATATCAACACCTATTTCCTGGCGCGTATGCACAAGTTATATCTGCCCGACAGGCAAATCAGCTATGCCGTTTCTCTTATTCAAAGTAATAACGGACATGTATCTGTCAGCAAAATAGCCGGTGAGGTCTGCCTGTCGGAACGGCAATTCGAGCGCAAATTCAAAACGACCATCGGTATATCTCCCAAAGTATTCAGTAACATCATGCGTTTCCGGTCTGTCCGCCGTTATATGGAAACCCATCCGGATGAAAGCATGTACGAAATAGCCATTGCCTGCGGTTATCACGATCATTCACACATGAATAAAGAGTTTCAGCGATTGGGAAGTTTCTCTCCATCGGAACACATGGTGTAGAATGTCGGTTTTTTACACGAAACAGATCAAACAACTATTGTATTTTTGTACTTAAAAAAATGAAAGCCATGGACTATCAAACTCTATCTCCCAATATCGGCGTAAAGAGCGTCGATGAAACAGTACAGTTTTATACCGAAACATTAGGTTTCAATCTGATTATGAGTGTCCCCGCTCCAACCGGAGGCTTGCAATGGGCAATGGTTGCTAATGGCGGAGCAACGCTTATGTTTCAGGGAATGGGTAACCTAACCGAAGAATACCCGCAATTAGCCGGTCGTCCGGTGTTGGGCGCAATGACCTTTTATGTAAAGATGAAAGGCATGCAAACATTATACGAAAAGCTTCAGGGAACAGAATCTATTGCCAAAGAAATGCATAAAACATTCTATGGAGCAGACGAGTTTGCCATCTTCGATAACAATGGACATATCCTGACAATAACAGAAGATACAGTAGAGCCAACAGCAATCAAGAATTACGATAACTACTTCCTGCCAGCTAACAATTATCAGGAAAGCGTACATTTCTATGCCGAAGTATTGGGATTGGAAAAGAAGTTTGAGTTTGCAGAACAAGGCATGGTTGCCTTCAAGGTCGGTAACGAAGAGCCGGCAATCATCTTGAAAGACAAAGCCAAGATGCCGAACACGATACCTGCCATTTGGATAGAGGTTGAAGATGCCAAAGCGATTTACGAAAAGATGAAAGCCAAAGGCGTTGTCTTTCTATCCGAACCGTTTAAGATACTAACAGGTTGGGCGGTAGAATTAAGCGATCCTTCGGGGAACAGATTAGGATTTACAGACTATAAAAGAGATTAATCCATTAATAACAGAGTTATGAAATTCAGCAACGTAAGACTATTAGTCAAAGACTATCGCAAATGTTTCAATTTTTACACCGAGCAGCTTGGTTTGGAAGCCGCCTGGGATATCGGAGAATGTTATGCCAGCTTTAAAGTAGCCGACGGCATAGAAGGCCTTGCCTTGTTCACCTCCGACTATATGGCTCCTGCTGTTGGCAATGCCGACAAAACTCAACCCACAGGTTATCGTGAGAAGTCCATGATCTCCTTTGAAGTCGATAATGTAGACGAGACCTATCAGGCGTTTCTGGCAAAAGGACTTAAATTTATCAACGAACCCACGGATATGCCCGGCTGGGGAATGCGTGTTGTGCACTTGTATGACCCGGAAGAGAACCTGATAGAGTTGTTTACTCCACTGAAATAATCTCATGTCTATAGATAAAAGTCATATTGCATTAAAGCCTCTACTTAAAGAAGACATCCCTCTATTTGAGACATGGTTGAACAAAGACTATATCTATAAATGGCTATGTCCCGATGGAGAGGAACAATGGTCGGCTTGGTTAGAAGAAGTCAATAACAAAGACGGTAAGTACAATTTCCTAACCCACTTTATTATCTACCACAACGACCGTAAAATCGGATATTGCCTCTATGCCGACTGCTTCTATTTGAAAGACATTGAAGAGGAAGGACATGATTTCAAAGACTTGTATGGAGACGTAACAGAGAAAAATCATACCTTTGAAATCGGTTACCTGATTGGCGAAGAGGAGTACTTGAATAAAGGCATCAGCAAAATCGTTATTCAGCAGTTAGAAGAAAGAATTATTGCATTGGGCGGACGAGAAATAGCGGCAGACCCTTCTGAAGAAAATACTTTCTCCATAAAGGCGCTATTAAGTAATGGATTTATGAAAAAGAAAGACGGAGATTATAGAAAGGCTGTTTTGGAAGATACAAAGGCAACGATCATTGCCTTAGAAAAGCAAGCATTAGCGCTCTGGAACAATGGAAATCCCGATGGGTTTTTAGATTTAACATCTGAGGACGTTGTGTATATCGACCCTGCCTTCGAACGCAAACTGGAAGGCAAGAAAGCTCTGGAAGATTATTACAACACGGTCAGAGGTAAGATTAAAATCGACCAGTACGAAAAGATAAACCCAACCGTGCAACTATCGGCAGACATGGCAGTGCTGACATACAATTATACCGTTCAAAGAGATGCCCTAACATTCAAAATGAGTTGTACGGAAGTCTATCAATTGAATACTTCTAATCAGTGGAAAATCATACATACCCATTGGTCCTTTGTACAGTAACTAAAGCAGAAAGAACGCACTTCTTGCAAAGGAGAAGGCAGAAAGGAAGAAAAAATCCCTTCTCCCATCTCCCATCTCCTATCTCCTATCTCCTATCTCCTTGTTCCTTTCTCCTAAACAAACTTAGCAAGAATAGAACACGCCATATCCTCCCTTCCGACTACCTTTGCCGATTATGAACATACAAGAAAATAGCCGCTTAGAATACCGTGCACGTATCAACCGGGTAATGGATTATATCGACCAACACCTCGACAAGCCGTTGGAGTTAAAAAGCATCGCCGACGTTGCCAACTTCTCCCCATTTCACTTTCACCGGATTTTCTCTTTCCTGATTGGCGAAACGCCCATCGACTACATCAAACGCCTGCGGGTGGAGAAAGCCGCCTGAAAACTCCGCGAAGCTGTTCCTGAGACCATCACCGAAATTGCCTACAGTTGTGGCTTTGGAAGCGTTTCTTTATTCAGCCGGACTTTCAAAAAACACTTCGGCATGACGCCCAGTCAGTTCAGCAAAGCCGATAAACCCGTCTATTCGCAAAACGGGAAGCTGTTTAGCAAGAATGAACAAATGCTCCGCAAGAATTTGAAAAGCGATATAGGCGAGAACGCCGACCTTTGTATCGTCGAATCAAATCAATTTTATTTTATGAAAGCAAACATTGAAGTAAAGGAAATGCCTGAAATGAAGGCAGTGTATGTGCGCCACATCGGAGCATTCAATCAAATCGGTCAGGCTTACGAAAAGCTATTCAAATGGGCATACCCCCGTGGGTTGTACACCCCAAATGTATCGAAGTCCGCATCCGTAACCCACGATGACCCTTCAGTAACCGAACTGGAGAAAGTCCGCCAAAGCGCCTGTATCATTATCGAAGAAGACGTGAAAGTAGACGGCGAAATCGGCAAACTCACCATTCCCGGCGGGAAGTATGCCGTCGGACACTTTGAACTGGGCTTTGCCGACTTTGAGAAAGCATGGAACTCCATGTGCAACTGGTTTGTAGAAAGCGGCTATCAACAAGGCGACGGTTGTACCTACGAACTCTATCACAACGACTACACCACGCATCCCGAGCAGAAGCATATCGTAGATATCTGCATCCCGGTGAAGCCCTTGTAGTGTAAATGTCTCTTTTTTACAATTATTTATCCCGGCAAAGCTGTATTTTTGCAGTAAATATTGCGAATGTAGGCTGCGCCTCGGCAATTTCGAGTAAACTCGATTGCACTCGGCTTGCGCTACCTTTGTCGGGATATTTGTTTATAGTTAGATGGAAGAATTTCGAATCATACAGCCCTCGCCACTGCTTGCACCATACATAAAGAATTACTGGCTACTGAAAACAGCTTGTGATTCTCCTGCATTGGCACGGACAGTTCCTATGGGTATGATGAATCTGATATTCCATCGAGGTAACCGTCTGTTGTCTATTCATGATAACGAACTTCATCCCCGTGCATTTCTTAGTGGACAAGAAAAAACGTTTGCTGATCTCGAATACACCGGACAGGTGAATATGATCTCCATTGTCTTCCGTCCGGTGGGTGTCAAGGCTTTCTTCGATTTGCCGATGAATAAAATCAATAACCTGCGTGTAACAGCCGGGGATTTGGAAGACAAAGAACTGGCAGCATTGGAACAGTCTCTTGCAAGCACTGAAGATGACCAATTATGTATCCTTCTGATTGAACAATTTTTGTTGAAACGCCTTCGTCGTTTGGCAGAGTATAATCTGAAACGAATAGAGACAACCATTCAACTAATCAATGCCGGACAGACCGACATTTCATTACTTGCCAACACAGTTTGCCTGAGTACCAAACAATTTCAGCGTATCTTCTCAGAGCATGTAGGCTCCAATCCTAAAGAGTTCTCCCGAACAGTCCGTTTCCAACGGGCATTGCATAAGCTTGAAACCTATCCACAAATCCCCTTTACAACCCTTGCATACGATTGTGGCTACTTCGATCAATCACACCTGATTAAAGACTTCAAAGCCCTTTCCGGCTATACACCGAGCGAGTATCTTGTCGCCTGTCCGCCTCACTCCGATTACTTCAGCTAATCTCCGATTGTCCCTTTTTTACAATTCTCAGCCATCTGCAAGCTCTACCTTTGTCTCTCTCATAACTCATAATTAATAATTCATAACTAATTAATGTATGGACAAAAAAGCATTAACAGAGAAAGCGAAATCACATTTACAGGTATTATGCTCCGAAATTGGCGAACGCCGGGTTGGGAGTGAGAAGAACCGCAAAGCAACAGCTTACGCAAAGAGAGTATTAGATGACTTAGGTTGGATAACAGAATCAACCGAATTGTCGGTTATAGATTGGAAAACTGATGGAGCAACGCTAATATGCAACGGAGAATCATTTGAAGTCTTTTCTTCCGAATACTCTTTAGGCTGTTCCGTAAAAGGCGAACTGATTGCCATGAATACCATCGAGCAATTGGAACAAACCGACATTAAGGATAAAATCGTTCTCTTATACGGAGACATTGCCTCCCAACAAATTGCTCCGAAGAACTTCCCCTTTTGGAATCCAGAAGAACATCAACACATTGTTTCTCTATTGGAGAAAGGCAATCCGCAAGCACTCATTTGTGCCACGGAACGAAATGCAATAAGTGCAGGTGGTGTTTACCCCTTCCCTTTGTTTGAAGATGGAGACTTCGACATTCCATCGGTTTACATTAAAGATACCGAAGGAGAAAAACTACTTATATATGCAGGTCAGACAGTAGAATTGGAATCAAAAGCTATCCGTATCCCCGAAACAGCATTTAACGTAATTGCTCGGAACAATACAGAATCTAAGAACCGGATTGTTATTACCGCCCACATAGATACCAAAATCGGTACGCCGGGAGCAATCGACAATGGTACAGGCGTAACCATCGTCTTATTGCTGGCTGAACTACTTAAAGAATATTCTTTCAAATATCCGATAGAATTAGTCATCTTTAATGGAGAAGACTATTACGGTGCACCGGGACAAGTGAAATATATGAAGCAGAACACCGGAACGTTCAGCGACATACTACTAAACATAAACATTGACGGAGCCGGATACAAAGAAGGACTTTCCTGTTTCTCCGTATTCGATCTTCCCGAGAATCTTCTCGATACACTACACGAAGTACTTTGGGATACTCCCGAAATAGTAGAAGGATTACCATGGTATCAGGGCGACCATAGTATGTTCCTGCAAAACGGTTGTCCGGCAATCGCCGTCAGTTCGCAATGGTTTATCGAGAATTTCGAGACACAGGAACTAACACATACTCCCAAAGATAACTTGAGTGTTGTAAATTACGAACGGGTGGCAGAGTGTGCTTTGGGTATAGCGGAACTGATACGGAAATTATAAATTCTGCTGTTAATAAAAAGATGCCTATTTTGGACAACTATATCCGAAATAGGCATCGTATCTTTGTGGTATGAATCAAGTTGATCAACAATACTGCCAGAGTTGCGGAATGCCCCTCCGTTTCGATGTGGAAGAATATCTGGGAACTAATCCCGATCATTCCCATAGCGATGAATATTGTTATTATTGTTTGAAAGACGGTGAATATACTGTCGATATCCCGATGGATGAGATGGTAGATATATGGGTAAAGTATACCGATAAATACAACTGGTATTCCAATACGAACTATACCCCTCTGGAATTAAGAACGTTGTTGAATAAACGGCTCCCTACCTTGAAACGTTGGCGACAAAAGGAAGAAACGGCAAATATTCATCACGAAACAATCAATCGGATTAGAACCCATATAGATCACAATCTGTTCTCCGAATTGAATCCTGAGCGACTTGCCGTTATTGCCAACCTCTCTTTCTTTCACTTTCGCAGGGTGTTCCAACATGTGACCGGAGAAAATATTGGCACATACATTCAACGCCTACGGTTGGAGTACATTGCCCATCTCTTGATTGTGACCAATCAATCTATCAACGACATACAGCAGCAAACCAATTATCACACCAAATTCAGTCTGGCTAAGGCTTTTAAGAAGCATTTTGGCATTTCCATGTCAGAATATCGGGCAAGATATTATTCAAAAGAGAACCAATACCTACCGGATGATTTATTGAAAGTAAACATTAAGCGGATTAATACCCAAAAGGCTATCTGTCTGGATGTGCATGGTGCTTTTCGAAACGAACAAAGTTATCAGCACATTTGGCAACAACTGACACATTACAGAGAAAAGCATTTGCCGAAAACGAAAGATTCTTTCTTTATAAGTATCAGCCGGGATAACCCACAGGTTACGTCAGCCGATCTGCGACGTTTATATATTGGGATTATTACAGGAGAAGGCATAAAGCCCGAAGGCAAATTCTTCCTGCAAGAACTTTCCGGAGGCATGTATGCCGCTTTTATTCATAAAGGGAGCTACTCTCATTTGCCGGAAGTATATAAAAGTATTTACGAACAGTGGCTTCCGAGCAGCCGATATATCCAAAAGAGTCCGCAATCTTTTGAGGTGTATCTGAATACGCCCGATGAGGTGATAGAAGAGAATTTAATAACAGAAATTTATATACCCATAGATAATAAATAGCATAAAGATTATGGCAAAGTTTACAGACATTATGCTCCTGCAGCAACCCCAACAACACGCCTTGGTTATTGAACGTCAAGGCGATATGGCAACATTCGGCAAACTGATAGCCGATGGTTTTGCGGAAATAAGTGCTTACCTGAAAGAAGAGGGAGAACTCCCGTCCGACATCCCTTGTGTAGAATATCCTGCATTTAACGAAATGACCGAGAATAACATTCGTATGGTGATAAGCTGTTATACATCTAAACCATTTGCAGGGAAAGGCGATATCCAAAGCATCATTATTCCTGAAAGGAAAGTTGTAGCCTGTCTATATAAAGGTTCGTATGAGGAACAGGCCAAACTATACAATGAGATGATGGAATGGATTAAAGAGAACGGCTTTGAAGGTACAGGTTCCAGCATAGAACATTATTATACCGCGCCGGAAGTGCCGCAAGAAGAACAGATCACCCGAATAATTATGCCATTATGTTAGAACTCCCCGAAGTAATCACCCTCAGCAGACAAGCGAACGATACCCTGAAAGGAAAAAGAATCACGCAGGTTTTCAACGCCACTAAGCCGCATAAATTTACCTTCTACAACAGCAATCCGTTGGAATACGGTAAACTCTTGACTGGCAAAACCATATTGTCTTCGCAAGGCTATGGTATGTTTGTCGATTTTCTCTTGTCGGACCAGGTAATGATGAATATCGGCGATGGTGTAAATGTCCGCTACTATGAGCCAGGCAGTAAAATACCTGCCAATTATCAACTATTACTGACGTTTGATGATGAGTCGTTTCTTGTCTTCAGCGTTGCCATGTATGGCTTTATCAATGCCTATCCCGATGGCACTATCGACAATAAATACTATACCCTGAGTAAAGGAAGCATCTCCCCATTGAGCGACCAATATACCCCGACGCAGTTCGAGAAGCTTTTCTCAGAAGCCAAGAAAACACTTTCAGCCAAAGCTCTTCTTGCTACCGAACAACGCATCCCCGGTGTCGGCAATGGTGTAACACAAGACATACTGTTCAATGCCCGCATCAACCCAAAACAAAAGGTATTGACATTATCCGACCCCCAGAAAGAGACCCTGTTCAATTCTCTGAAAGACACCTTACAGGAAATGACTTTCGAGGGAGGACGAGATACACAGACAGAT
Source organism: Dysgonomonadaceae bacterium PH5-43 (assembly GCA_029916745.1). Lineage (NCBI taxonomy): Bacteria > Pseudomonadati > Bacteroidota > Bacteroidia > Bacteroidales > Dysgonomonadaceae > Dysgonomonadaceae bacterium PH5-43. Next base: position 21,064 of record JARXWK010000026.1, read on the forward strand.
CTTTACGGCAATAATGGCAATTACCAAACCATCCTGTCAGCTAAAACATGGAAGAACGGTTGCCCCTGTTGTGGCAATACAATCGTAAAAGAGGCTTATTTAGGCGGATCTGTGTACTACTGTCCCGAATGTCAAAAGATAGATTAAACAGATAAAGCATTAAAGTAGTATCTTTGCATGCCACTTTAAGTACTTATGCCTAAAAACGCTATCGAACCCAAATCGAAGATGTGGAACCTGTGGCATGGCTGTCATAAGCTAAGCGCAGGTTGCCGGCATTGCTACGTTTACCGGGGCGATGCAAAACGGGGTGTTGATAGTAATATCGTTACCAAAACCAAGAACTTCGACCTACCCATACAAAAGAAGCGGAACGGTGAATACAAAATCCCATCCGGTTCGTTGGTCTATACCTGTTTCACTTCCGATTTCTTTGTAGAAGATGCCGATAAGTGGCGCGCGGAAGCATGGGAGATGATACGTCTGCGTAGTGATTTACGGTTTATGATGATTACCAAACGTATCGACCGCTTGCAAGTATCCCTGCCCGATGATTGGGGTGATGGATACGAAAATGTCACTATTTGTTGTACGGTAGAGAATCAAGATCGTGCCGATTACCGCCTACCTATTTATAAAGATGCTCCCATAAAACATAAGATCATTATTTGCGAACCGCTTCTGGAGCGAATAGACTTACATGCCTATGATATCGGTTCGTGGGTTGAACAGGTGGTGGTTGGAGGAGAATCCGGCTACAATGCCCGCCCTTGCAATTTCGATTGGATAATGGAGTTACATCATTTATGCGTAGAACAAAACATTTCTTTCTGGTTCAAGCAAACTGGCGCTAAGTTTATCAAGGATGGGAAATTGTACAACATCAATCGTCGGCTGCAACATGCGCAGGCTCGCAAAGCAGGAATCAATCTATAATTCACTTATACTATAAAAAAGAGAAGATAGAACTTCCCAAGTTTACCCAACTTGGGACATTTGCTTTTTATTGCTTTCCTAAGGTAATAATCCATCAAATCTAACGATCTTAATTATTGACCAATCACTATTTCATATTTTATTTCACTACATCACAATTGATTAGATATTATTTCGAGGAAAATTCACACCCAACTTGGGTAAACTTGTGAAATCAGTTTTTTAATCCTTCCGAACTTTGCATCGAATCAATAAGTTACCATTATGGAAGTGATAACAATAGACAGCAAAGCTTATCAGTCACTAATTGATAAGATAGAACGAATCGCCGAATACGTTGTAAAGAAAGAAGATGGCAGTGGAAATTCTGATAGAGAAATTTGGTTAGACAGTCACGAGTTAGCCAACCTGTTAAAAATTAGTACAAAGACACTTCAGCGACTTCGCAAAGACAAACTGATAAGTTACACTATCTTGCGGGGCAGATGTCTTTACAAACTGTCCGAAATAGAAAGAGGTCTTAACGAACGTTTAATCTCCTGCGATCCTCAAACATTGGATGAGTTCCGTAAAAATTATCTGTTGGAAAATGGCTTTAAGTAAAGAGAATATCCTGCATTCAACGGATAAAGGATTAGCTGTTTTTCGCCACTACATTGTAGTTCCTTTTCAACTTGGAAAGAACTTCCTGAATCCATTGTACAATGACAAACATGCATCCTGTAATATCTACTATGATCGCAAAAGCGATTGTTACCGACTGAAAGATTTTGGTAACGATGATTATTCAGGAGATTGCTTTGCTTTTGTTGGTAAACTGGTTGGGATCGACTGCAAATCGCCAAAAGGTTTTATCCAAATCATGGAGAAAATAAACAACGATTTACACTTAGGGCTTTCAGAATCATCAAAACCGGCTGCTCCTCCAAAGCGGATAAATAATTCTGTTGAGAATCCAATAGCGAAGAAGTCCAGACCCTATACCATTCAACAACGTAGTTTTACAAGTTCAGAACTCGATTGGTGGGGACGGTACGGAATAGAGGAAAGAACGTTGAAGCAGTTCAATGTCGTTTCACTAAAGCGTTTTGATAGTGTCAGTAAAGACGAGAAGTCTTTCTATTTTCTTTCAACTGGGGAAGAACCAATGTTCGGATATTTAGGTAAACAACATATCAAAATCTATCGTCCTAAATCGGAAATAAGGTTTCTTCAAGCGGGAAATATTCCTGAAGGATATTGTTTCGGGTTAGAACAATTGCCTGCAAAAGGAGATTTACTATTTATTACTGGTGGCGAAAAAGATGTATTGACTCTTAGTTTACATGGTTTCAACGCAATTTCTTTTAATTCCGAAACTTCTAATATTCCACAAAACACAATTCAAAAGCTATCATATCGCTTCAAACATATTATTCTGTTGTTCGATGTTGATAAAACAGGTTTGAGTAGTTCTGAAAAACAAACCCAACAATTATCTCCTTATGGTGTGAAACGATTGCTCCTACCCCTCGCTGGAACAAAAGAAGAGAAAGATGTTTCCGATTATTTCAAGTTGGGTTATACCACAGACGATTTTATGAAACTGTTCATTGACTATTTAGATACTCTTTATAACGAAACCATGTCTGCATTGAAATCATGTGAGGTCGATTTTAACAATCCCCCACCTATCGCTAAAATGGTTATTTCAGTAAATGATGTGCCATTGGGTACGCAAGGGAATTTGCTTTGTATTACTGGTGGCGAAGGAACCGGAAAAAGCAATTATGTTGCAACCCTGATAGCCGGATCAATCCGAAAGCAAGGAGAATGTATTGATTCTTTAGGTTTGACCATTGAAGAAAATCATAAGGGAAAGGCGGTTTTGTTTTACGATACCGAACAGTCTGAAGTACAACTTTATAAAAACATCAACAATCTGCTTCGCCGAGCAAAACAGGAACAGATGCCAGATAACTTTCATGCCTACTGTCTAACGGGAATTTCCCGAAAAGAACGCTTACAGGCAATTATTCAAAGTATGGATAAATACCATTATCAATACAAGGGCATTCAATTAGTCGTGATTGATGGCATTGCCGACCTGATTAAGTGCGCCAATGACGAAGCAGAAAGTATTGCCGTTATTGAGGAATTATACCGCTTGGCGGGAATATACAACACTTGTATTGTGACGGTATTACATTTCATTCCAAACGGATTGAAACTTCGTGGACATTTGGGAAGTGAGCTTCAGCGGAAAGCTGCCGCCATTCTTTCCATTGAACACGATAATGAACCCTCCGTATCAGTTGTAAAAGCATTAAAAGTACGTGACGGAAGTCCTTTAGATGTTCCGCTTATGCTTTTTTCATGGGATAAAGAAAAAGGAATGCACGTTTACATGGGTGAAAAATCGACCGAAGCGAAGGAAAAACGAAAAGAAAATGATCTGGCTTCGGTGGCTAAGGAGATTTTTTCTCGTAAGCGATTTCTTACTTACGCCGAACTGTGCGAATTAATCCAGATGTCACTTGATGTAAAAGAACGGACGGCAAAAAATTACATCAAATTTATGCGAGAGAAAGAAATAATCATAAAAGACCCGTCCAATCAGAATTATTTCATGATAGGGCATATCATCTAAAACCCAACAGCCATGTATATAGACAAAAATAATTTTGAAGCGTGGATGGAACGAATCATGGATCGTTTCGACAAACAGGATAAAACACTTGACAAAATGAGCAAACACCGCAATATGTTAGACGGAGAACTCCTGCTTGATAATCAGGATTTATGTATGCTGCTTAATGTCAGCAAACGGACTTTACAACGATATCGTGCTACGGGCGAATTGCCTTTTCAAACGCTATATCACAAAACTTACTATAAGGAAAGTGATGTTCATGCTTTTATCCGGACAAACTTTAACAAGAAAAGGGGTAACAACAACAAGAATAAAAACCCGTGAGGACGATACTTATTTTCAATCTTTTATGTTCATAGTTGAAGTTTTTATGATTTGAAAAAGCCCATACCGTCGTGATGACAGGCATGGGCTTTATTATTTCAAAATTTCGTCAGTAAAGCGGATTTACTGACGAAATTTTGATTATCTTTGCGCTGTGGTAAAAATTTTATAATGAGCAATAATAAACTTGACATTGATAGGCTGAAAGAACAATTTGGCGATAAAAATCTGCTATCGCTAAAGGATATTGATGCTTTTTACAGAGAAAAAGAGCCGTCAATACCTAAGACTACGGTTAGTTGGCGTATTTATTCGTTGCTGCAACAGGGAATACTCCAACGGGTCGGTCATGGAAAATACAGCTTTGGCAAAGCACAATACTATATACCCAAAGTCAGCCATAAGATGAAACAAATCGGTCAGACGATAAAGAAAAAGTTCCCCTTCATTAAGTATTGCCAATGGGAATTATCGTCGGTCAATGCGTTTAGCCAACACCTTATAAATTTCAATGTTCTTATTGTCGATGTGGAGCGTGATGCCGTTGAAGCGGTATATTACGAACTGAAAGATAACCATTCAAAAGTTATGTTGGTGCAAAACTTGTACGACAATCTTTCCGAATTTGCCAATACAATCATTGTCCGCCCATTGGTAACGGATTCTCCCATACAAAAGAATGAGAGTATATATGTTGCAACCCTTGAAAAAATATTGGTTGATTTATGTACGGACAAAGTATTTATTTCGTTTCAAGGAAATGAAATCTATCATATCTATGAAAATGCCCTTAGTGCATATACAGTCAATCAGCAAACAATGTTGCGATATGCAGGGCGTAAGACTAAGAGAAAGGAAGTTGAAACAGTATTAAAAACTATAAATCGTCAGTAAAAGCCATTTGCTGACGAAATTTTGCTGCTTATGATTAAGATAGAAAGCACAACAAAAGAGAGGATTGAAGCGATTGCTAAATCCCAAAAAACCGATAAGATACTTGTTGAGAAAGTAGTCAGGGCGTTAATGCTTCTGGAAGGTCTTGCAAAATCCGATTTGGATTTTGTTTTCAAAGGGGGAACTGCTCTAATGTTGTTGTTCAGTTCGGGCAAGCGACTGTCCATTGATATCGATATTATTGTACCCGATAAAGAAGCCGAGTTTGATAGCATTTTGGAGAAAATCTGCAAAGAATATGGATTTACTCGATTTGAGGAACAACCACGAAAAACAAAAACCAAAATAGACAAAGCACATTACAAATTGTTTTTTCATTCGGTTATCGAAGAAAAAGAATCTTATGTATTGTTGGATATTCTGAAAGAAGATATACACTATCAGAATGTAGTTGAAGTGCCGATTGACAGTATGTTCGTAGAGTTAGACGGAGCAGCAATGCAAGTCAGAGTTCCTGATTTCAACAACATACTCGGCGATAAACTGACTGCCTTTGCTCCCAACACAACGGGCATTCCCTATAAGAAAGGCGAAAAAGAAATGGGAATGGAAATTATCAAGCAGATGTATGATATAGGTTGCTTGTGCGACCATGCGGATAATTCGGAGATAGTTGCTTCCGTATTTTCAGCATTTGCCGAAACTGAAATACAGTACAGGGAAAATACATGTACGGTTTCAGACGTATTGGATGATATTATTGATAATTCTTTAGAAATATGCTTGCGGGGTAATCACGGCAAAGCGGATTTCGCTGTTCTCTCCAAAGGTATAACGCAAGTGAAAGGTTTCATTCATTCGGAATCATTCCACCTTGAAAGGGCGATTACTTATGCTGCAAAGGCAGCATATATAGCTGCTGTAATAAAATCTGGGCAAAAAGAATTACGGAAATTCGATGAAGCAAAAATTCAAGATATGAAAGATTGGTTAATAAAAGGACCGATAAACACTAAGTTGAACAAACTTAAGAAAACAAATGCCGAAGCGTTTTTTTATTTGTACCAGTTATCAGAGATAACCCCAAATCTCGAAGAAAAATAAAAAGCAATGGCTGTGATACCGAACTCACAGCCATTTTTCTTAAATCTTAATTCCTTTTGAAGTATCTTTCCTCTCCACTTTCGGCGGACTACCGCCTACCGAAGCAATAACAAGCCTGTCGCCCATGATTTCTTTCACTCCCTGCAAAGTGTTTGGAGTGTCTTGGACAAATGAAGTTTCGGGTTTTCCTTGTGATTGACTTTGATTGTTTACCGAAACTGTATTGTCCTGCATGCTCTCCTGCCCCTCGCTTTCTTCAATTGGTTTAAGTGAGAGTTGGATTTCACGGTCTAACTTAATTAAATCATCTTTCAGAATTTTCAGTTCCGGTTCTTTACGCCAAGTTCCTTCGACTACTTCTTTAAGAACGGGAATGTCCTTTTGCAATTTCTCGTTGTCTGCCTGATACCTCTCCAAAAGTTTCGGCATAGTATCAAAAGCATTCAGGAAATTTTGTGCCGCCGTCTTCGGATCGGTCGCCATTACCCCATGATTGTAGTTGTAGAGAATGTCGCCTTCGCCTTTAATAAAGAAGCGGTTTTGTATTACATCGAAACCGTCCTTAGCTGTGGTTTCGGATTTTACCATTAAATCAAAACCGTAGAGCGTACCAATTTTCTCATGCGCTCCATGTGTACGGGCTTTGTCGGCTATTTCATTCAGCTTCAGCCCGACTTCTTTTGGATTACTGCCCTGCAATCCGTCCAACTGAACAGGATTCAGGCGGGTTATTCCATCCGGATGATACTGCACACGGGATTTGAACGCTTCAATATCTTTAGATATACGGTTAATAAAACCATTGTTCTTCTCCACATCAGAAACAATGCTCTCTAATTTGTAACGTGATGAAGACTTGCCACGCATAAATGCCTGCCGTTCTGATTCAAGGGAAGCGATTTTCTTTTCCAACCGTGCTTTTTCCAATAATTCGGTATTGCCGGACAGAATAGCCACATATTCGGAAAAGTTCATACCGCCTTTTTCGTCCATGCTGCCCTCGTCGATGGTACGGCTTCCCAGTGAATTGTTCTTCAACTGGCGAATGAAAAGCTGCTTATTGTGGAGTAAGCCGAATTTATAAGCATCCAGTGATTTTTCAACGGCATAGATAAGTACATCTACTTTATTATCAGCATATAGTTTGGCTATATCATTGCCTTTGCGAATGCCCCGACCGTCCCGCTGTTCAAGGTCTGACGGTCGCCAAGGCGCATCCAAATGATGAATGGCGACACATCGTTTCTGGGCATTCACGCCTGTACCCAACATTTCAGTAGAGCCAAACAAGACACGGATTTTACCCTCGTTCATGTCCTTAATCATAGTTTTACGAGCCTTGTCCGTTTTGGCTTCCTGAATAAAGCGTATTTCGTGAGCAGGGATTCCGTAGTCATCCACCAGTTTACGCTTTATCTCGGAGCATGGGTTCCATTCTCCGGGCTTGTAAGTGCCCAAATCAGAGAAAATAAATTGGGTTGCCTTGTGTTGGTCGAACTTTGTGTAGTAATCCGATACCATTTTAGCAACATGTGAAGCCTTATTATCCACATGGTTGCCGTACTTAACGGGGTCAATCAGCCGCATATCGAGCGACATTTTTCGGGCGTAGTCCGTAGCAATCAACATCTTGGCTTTTTCCTCCTTTTCGGATAGTGGGGCACGTCCCAATATTTCGCCTTTACCTGTTTTGGCGAACTCGACTAACTTCTGAATAAACTCCTGTTGGTCGGGCGTAGGCGGAATATTATGTAGGATTTCGTTTTTAACAGGTCTGTCGATACCAATATCTTCAGCAGAACGATAGTCCGTAATTTCGGCATAAAAAGCCGCCAATTCGGGTACTTTGATGAAATACCGGAAGCGTTCTTTCTGCACAATCTCGTTTGTTACCGAAAATTCATAGTCTATCGACTTCTTGGCGAAGATTGCCGCCCACGCATCAAATGTATTAATGCCTTGCCGTTCCAGTTCGTTTGGCCGGAGATACTTGAAAAGTAAATATAACTCTGTCAAACTGTTGGAAATGGTTGTACCCGAAAGGAAAGTAGCCCCCAAATCCTTGCCCGTCTTGTCCTGAATGGTACGCAGGGCGAAAAGCATATTTAAGGCACGTTGGGAGCCTTCTGCATTACCCAGACCTGCTACCCTGTCGTGCCGGGTGGTAAAGGTCAGGTTCTTGAAGCGGTGGCTCTCATCAACGTACAAATGGTCGATACCCATTAAACGGAAATCGACCGTATCATCTTTCCGGTTTTCAATCTGATAGGCAATATTACTTAACTTGGCTTCAAGATTAAGCTGCCGCTTGACCAAGCCTTTTTCCATAGCACGGGAAATCTCCTTGCCCTGTGCCCGTAATACTTCCAGATTTTCTTCCACCGAATCGAGTTCCGCCTGTAAGATACGTTGCTGTATTTCGGGCGACTGGGGTATCATACCGAATTGTTCGTGTGTTAAAATGATAGCATCCCAGTTGTTGTTCTTCATTTCGTTGAAGATCTTCGCCCGTTTTGCGGGGGTAAAATCTTCTTTGCCCGGATACAGCACTTTAGCATTGGGGTAAGCCGTACAGAAAGTTTGGGCTATCTCATGCACATTGGCTTTAAGAGCCATAATGAGGGGTTTGTTTACCAATCCCAAACGTTTTTTCTCGTAGGCGCTTACACACATAATGAGGGTTTTACCGCCGCCCACCTCATGGTCGATTATACCCCCGCCATTGAGTTTATCCATCCAAATCGCATCCTTCTGACTTTTGTACAAATCGGGAATACCCAAGCCTTTCAAATCAAGCCCCGGAAACTCTTGCTGGCTTCCGTCATACTCCGGACGGACGAAACAATTAAACGTGCGGTTGTATTTATCCGCCAGTCGGTCTTTGAACTCCTGCGATTGTTCGTTAAGCCATTCTACAAAACCGTTCCGTATCTCGTCAATCTTGGAATTGGCGAGCTGGATAGATTCGGAATCACGCACTTTGACCTCTTTGATTTCCCCGTCAATCATCTTATTGACTTTCTTCGTAATATCGGGAGAGGTATTATGTAAGGCGTGTTTCATCAGGGCGATACCGTCGAAAGTCCGGTTCGTTGATTTAACAGCGTACTGATCCCATATCTTGATATTCTTGCTGTCGGCTTTCAGAGTATATTCATCACGGCTTTGTGCGTAATGTACCGATACGTTTGTATCAAACAAATGCGAAGCATATTTACTGTAAATACCTGACGGAATCCACCGCTCTCCAAAGTTAAAATCCAAATCCTCGAACGGTATCGGGCGGGGTATTGCTTCTTTGAGAGCCTTTAATGATTCTTTTGCCGTTTCGTGGTCTGGGTGGTTCTCTATATACCGCTCGACGTGTTCCGCTTTGGATATGACGTTACCGCTTATGAACTTGTCTTTAATTTCATAAGCCCCTATCATCGGATTGAAAAACACCTGCCCTTTCAGTTCCTCCAGTATTTCGTCCGAAGTATCGCCTGTAAGCCCTGCCATATATTCAAGGTTTACCGTTGCATACTTATTAAGCGAAGCGGTTAGGGCTTCCCGTGCGTTATCCGCATGGGTTATCTCGTTCGGATTGAAAGCAACCGGTTGTTGGAAAATATCGGCTTTAACTGCTTTGCCGTTTACATAGCGTTCAAGGGAGAGAATTTCTGTTCCTCCGGCATCCATTTTAATAACCTGAGTTTCGTTTAAGAAATTGGTTAAAAAAGTTGGTAAGTAAGCCTTAAATTTGTATCTTTAAGTCTGAATAACAACACAATACATAATT
>JARXWK010000027.1 GCA_029916745.1 Dysgonomonadaceae bacterium PH5-43
GCGCGGGACACCCAAATAAGCAAATTTTAAACCAAATAGATGCTGAAAATCAGCAACTAAGCGTTTGTGAAAATTTTTGTGCGGAAAACAGGAAAGATTTTTGGAGAATAATAATTCTTTTTATTAATTATTCTTCCTACTTTTGGTGTGTTTTTTAACACCCCAATAAGTAGAATGATTAGGAAAATAGATGTGAGAAATATATTCGTGTTTCTTCTTTCTTTGTTTTGTTTGTATTCTTGCACGAGCAATGTAAACAATGAAGATATAGAACCTCAGTTTGTTGAAACAAAAATTAAACAAAATGATTCCAAGCTTATATTAGATCCGCCAATGAAGAAAGGGGCGGCAAATATAGAATCTATTGTCGAAAGTAGTGAAATCATTCCATTAGAGACAAATTCGGAATCACTTATCGGCTCAATTGATGATATTAAGTTTGATCAAGAATTGATTTTTATAGCAGATAAACGAAAGACTAGTACCTTGTTTATATATTCTAAAGAAGGAGACTTTCTTAGGAAAATATATAGAAAAGGTAATGCTGGAGAAGAATATTTATCTTTTGATGGATTTGATTTAGATGTAGAGAATAAACTAATTTACATTTTAGATGGTACGCGTGGTAGTATTCTTGTTTGGGACTATCAAGGGAATTATGTAGATAAATACAATTTACCGTGTAACAATATTAATACTTTTATGTATTTGAATAATGGTTGCTTTTATATTGATTTTGGATTCCGTCAAAATGCTTTTATTAAAGACGCACCACACAATTTAGTGCTATATAACACGGTGACAGATAGTTTGGAAAATTCCTTTTTCCCTTTTGATTTTGATATGTTTAAGTTAAGGATATTGGATAACTCAATATTTTACAAACAAGATAATAAAGTTTTTTATAAACCTTTACTTAGCAATAATGTATTTGAAATAGAAAAAGATTCTTTAAATCCAATATTAGAATGTGATTTAGACGGATTTGAAATACCTATTTCTTCTTATTACCTTACAAATAAAGAATTTGAAAAAGAACAAGAAACGAAACATTACGCCCAAATAGGAAAATATCTAAATTTTGAAAATTGGATTTACACAAGTATTGATCGGAATACAATGAGTGCTCATTATTTTTATAATAAAGAAACTCAACAAGGATTTTTAGACTTGTCTTTTGTTATGAACAAAAATGGTTTTATTGCACCAGATATATATCAATGTGACGATAACTCTTTTTGTGGTTGGATTATGCCAGAACAATTATATTTGTTTGATCCCAATACGGTGTTATTGCAAGATGATAATCCTTTTTTAGTAATTTATAACTTAAAACAATAATGAAAAAACAAAAAAACATTCTACTGATTGTGTCGTTTATAGGTATTGCAGTTATAACTTTCTTAAGCTATAAACTTACACAGAGTGACTGTATGCGTAATATATTCTCTTATAATGTTAAAAAGAATATCTCTGAGGCTTTTTATGATAAGAAAGAGTTGACAATAAATTCAGAAGAGCTTGATACCTTTTGGAAAGAAGGCTATGAAACAATGATATTAATTTCGTCTAATACTTCTGAAGAAGGAATATTAGGTATTGATTCAATATTTTCTTTTGACAAAGAGAAATATAACAGTATGAATACATTTTTATTAATCAACGATGCTTTTGATGATATTGCCATTTCTCCGAAATATCAAATACCTTGTTTGGTTATAAAGGGTAATCCGTTTGATATTATTTTGAACAATACTTCAGAGCCAGTGATTTGCTCAGTAAGGAAAAGTGAAAATAAATACTTCTTTAGTTTTTTGAAACGTATTTAATCTGTAGTGTTGATAAATATAAGGACTATACGGAAATAATATCTCCTTCTTCGACATACCAAATATATCCTTTTACATTAATATATTTCATATCGCGAAGTATTTGCATATATTCTTCTACTTGCTTTTTGTGGCTTTTACGTTCTTTGCCGAATTTGTAATCAATAACAATAGTTTCGGTGTCGGAAAACAAAACACGGTCGGGGCGTTTGCTTACAACTTCTCCATTTTCTTCTAATAGTATTGTGTATTCGGGATAGCTTTTATAACTGCCGTTAAACCAATGTTCGTTATTCGACTCTTTTATAGCCGATAGAACACTGCTTTGTATAATTTCTTTTTCGTTGTAAGGAATTAATCCTTCGGTTACGAAAGAATCAATAATGCTGTTTAAGTCGTCGATATGAGTTATTTGTTCAAACAACTTGTGCATAATGTTACCGTGAGAGATGTATTTGTTTTCTTCGGTTTGCAACACAAATTCTCTCGATTTGTTTGATTGCTTAAATATAGGCTTATCTGTTGTAAGTGCCGAAGATATAAACTTTGTAGCGTATGCTTTGGGTTGTGTAAGAAACGGATTATCCGACGATTTATCTGTTTTGTTTTTAGAAGGATTTATCTTTCCGAACGAGAAAACTTTATCCTCGTCATTCCACTCTCCGTTTAAACTTGTGTTGTTGATAAAGCTTTGTAGTAAGTTTGCGGCAGAAGATATGCCTTTTACTTCTTTAGAGTATGTGGCTATTACAATAAGATTATGTTCGGCTCTTGTGAAAGCCACATATAAAATGTTTAGATTGTCGAACCACGACTGTACGGTTTCTTCTACATACTCTTCCGCAAATACAGTGTCTGCCATTTTATTATTGTATCCGACAGGAAGCATAGCCAAAGAATAAACATCTTCTTTTTGTTTGCACCATATAGTTTGGTCGTATTTAGGATTTATAGACCATTTACAGTAAGGTATAATTACAGTGTGAAACTGTAATCCTTTAGACTTATGTATGGTCATCGCCTTTATTCCAGACACACTGGCACCGGCAGATATTGTTTTGTATTTCAGTTCATCGTCCCAGTATTGAAGAAAATTATTAATATCAGAGGGCTTGTCGTTTAAGTATTTAGATATTGAATCGTAGAAGGCGAAAAGATATGCTGATTGGTTTTCGATAATACTTAAATTAAACGATTGGTAGATATATCCAATAAGTTCGTACAATGGGATATACAATGTTTGAGATATTATATCGTTAAAATTCTCAGGCAGGCTGATATTAAATTCTCCAAGAAAATATAATAGTTGTTCTTTGCTTATTACATCGTCGGGCTTAGCAATAGTTTTTAATACTTCAATTATTATTTTTATTGCAGGAGCAGATTGCAGTTCGAAAGCATCGTTTGATATAATGTTCAAATAATTGTTTTCGGCAAGTTCGGGATATTCATTTTTTATAGAAGATAAATAATCGGCAATGTTTTTAATGTCGTTATTTGTTCGAGTTAGTATACATATATCATTAGCATTTACACCATTATTATATAGAGTTTGTATTTGATTAAACACTTCCTCTTTTACAAGTTTAGAATATTCTTTGAAGTTTAAGAAATGAACAGCAGCATATCCTTCGTCTTTATGTTTTACAATGTTTTGTTTAACATCATCTTCTTTGTAAGTAGAAAGGAAAGGAGATTGTATTGAGCTATTATTAAACTGTTCGGTAAATTGAGTGTTTAAGGCTTCGGCAGCTTTAACAAAGAAGTCGTTGTTGAAAGAAATTATATTTCCAGCACTACGAAAGTTATTTGCCAAAGTTTCTGTAGTGGCATCAAGTTCTTTATCTACAGTGCTAAGTATTTTCCAATCACCGTTTCTCCACCTATATATAGATTGTTTTACATCGCCTACTATCAAACTAAATTTATCATTAGCAATTATTTCAGAAAGCAAAGCTTTGAAGTTGCTCCATTGTAGTCGAGACGTGTCTTGAAATTCGTCTATCATAACGTGCTTTATATCCGAACTTATTTTTTCGTATATAAAAGGAGCATCCGACTTGTCTATCATCTGATTAAGAAACATAGCCGTGTCGGAAAGCATAAATCTATTTTCTTCTGAGTTTCTTTCGTCTATAATTTTCGCAATGTCCCAGATTAATCCTAACTGATGAAGATTTCCGGTTATAAGTTCTGTTGTCCACAGTTGGTGTAGAGTCTCGAAGTTTTCGTTGAATAAATGTATGAGATGATTCTCTACTAAAGAATATATTTCAAGTCTTCTTTTATTAGTCTTTGTAGTCCACGCTTCAACTTCTTCTCTGTAGTTTAGCAGAGTAGGAGTAATAGAAGGAGAGTAATTACCTTCGGCTAAATTCTTAAAGAAATCAATAGGATTGGACTTTTTCTTAAAGTCGTTAGTAGTGAGAGCGTTTTGCTCAAGAATGTCTTTAACTTTTTGGTAATTGCGTTCAAATATTTGTTTGCATTCTTGCTTTATTTGTTGCTGTTGCTTATTAATATCAACAAATATATTGGGGTTTTCGCTTAGTTGAGTCTTTAGTAATTGTTCGTTCTCTTGAAAAAACTCGTTATAAATACACTTACTAAATTCGAATATTTCTTTTTCTATTCGCCAAGCTTTATCGTCTTCTAACTTATGTTCTATGTATGTGGTAAGCCAATTTAATAATCTTTTGTCGGTGTTAGCTTTTTCAATAGTCAAACGGACAGCTTCTTGGAGTGTTTTGTTTGTGTTCATTTCCAAGTTGTACTTAGAACCCTTTCCCAACTCGCGAGCTAAGTTTCTGAGTATTTTTTGGAAAAAACTATCAATAGTTGTTATGCTTAACCGACTGTAATCGTGTAGTATGTTGTTTAGAAGTTTTTGAGCTCGAGTTCTTATTTGTTCTTCCGATAAAGAAATTTTCTCAAGCTTTAGAGTCGAGATAATAGAATTAATAAAGCCTTGCGATTCTTCTGTGTTAAAAGCCAGCCCATAAAGTTCGGCGAGAATCCTGTCTAACATCTCGCCAGTAGCATCTTTAGTGAAAGTAACCGCTAATATATGTCTGTAATTATAGTCCGATTCGGCAACTAATAACTCTTTGATATACTCTTTGGCTAAGGTGTAAGTTTTTCCAGAGCCCGCAGAAGCTTTATAAATTTTTATTTTCGACATCTTAGATTAATCTTCATACATCTTGTCTATAACATCTTTGAATTTGTCGGCGATAAACGTTCTCTTCATTTTAAGAGTATTGGTAAGCTCACCACCTTCTATAGTGAAAGGTTCGGCAAGTAAAGCGAAACGTTTTATTTGTTCATAACTTGCAAATTCGTTTTGCATATCACCGATTTGTTTTTCAAATAGTTCTTGTACTTTAGGGTGTTTGTACAGTTCTTCGGTTGAACTATAAGCTATATTGTTTTTGTCGGCAAAAGCTTTCACTTCGTCTACCGCAGGAATAATAAGAGCAGTAACATATTTACGTTGGTCTCCTATTGCAATAGCGGTGTCGATATATTTATCATTCATTAACCTGCCTTCTATTTGTTGAGGAGCTATGTACTTTCCGTTAGATGTTTTATACAAATCTTTTATACGCTCAGTAAGCACGATACCGTCGTTTTCTGTAATATAACCAGCATCGCCTGTTCTGAAAAAACCATCAGAGGTAAACGCTGCGGCTGTAGCTTCTGGTTTCTTATAATATTCTTTCATAACACTTGCAGCTCTCACTTGGATTTCATTATCTTCGCCTATGCGCACTTCTGTGTCGGGCATTATCTTTCCTACAGTGCCTAATTCAAATCCTATATTTGGGAAACAGCATACGGTAGCCGTTGTTTCTGTTAATCCATAGCCATATATAATAGGTATGTTTACAGATTGTAAAAAGATATTTATCTTATCAGAAAGAGCTGCACCAGCAGTCGGGAATATTAGACCGTTTTCTATACCTATTACTTTTTTAAGCATATTGAAAACAGTTTTGTTGTAGAAGTTAAACTTAGTTCTTAGCAACCAAGGAGCCTTGATGCCTTTGTTTCTGTATTCTAAATTGTGCTTTTTGCCAGTCTTTATAGCGTCAATAAATATAGCTCTTAGTATTGGTCCTGAGCTATTTATTTTATCTTGAACTCCAGCGTAAACTTTTTCCCAGAAACGAGGAACGCTACACATAGCTTGAGGTCTTAACTCTTTAATATATGTCTGAATTTCTTTTGGGTCGAAGCTTATCGCAAGGGAGCAGCCTCTATGTAAACAATATATCGACCAGGCTTTTTCAAATATATGTGTCATAGGAAGAAAGCATACAGAAGAAAATCTTTTAGGTAAGTAGTTTAGCCTTATGTCGTGAGTTCGCATAACCGCAAGATAGTTAGAGTGAGTTATAACAACTCCTTTCGGTTCGCCTGTAGTTCCAGATGTATATATAATGTGAGCCGTATCTTCCGCTTTTACTTCCTTCCTTCTTTTTTCGACAGAAATCATATCTTGTGAATTTCTGTTTTTAGGAGAGCAAAACTGTTCGAAGAACATAGATGTTTTATCATCTTCGGCTAATTTAACTTTAGGGTCTATGATTATAAGTTGTTTTAAGAACTTGCTATTCTTTAATACTTGGTAGGCATTGTTGTATTGCCATTGTTCTCCAACAAATAAAATTTCTATTTCGGCATCATTTATAATGTATTCAACTTGAGGCACAGACGAAGTTGCATACATAGGAATCATAACGGCTTTATTCGCAAAAGCACCGAAGTCAACATAAATACATTCGGCAGTGTTTTGACTATATATACCTATATTATGTTCTGGTTTTACTCCTATATGACACAAAGCCTCTGCTACGGTATTTACTTTTTTGTTTAACTCATTCCAAGATATGGAATGCCAAGTTTGAGTCTCGTGGTTTCTTATTTTAATAACCTCCTCGTCGCCATATTTTTTAGTTTGAGTGGGTATTACTTGCGATAAATGATAGTAATCCATATTATTTATAATTAAATATAAGAGCAAAAGTACTCTTTTTTTGCTTAACTTTGTGTAAAGTTTATAATTTATGGATATAGATACACTATATTATGATGCTATAGATACTCTTAAGCATTTGATTTCAATTCCTTCGTTTAGTAGGAGTGAAGATGAGGCAGCTGATTTCTTGGAAGAATATCTTAAGAAGTTAGGATTGAATCCTAAAAGGAAAGGAAATAACTTATGGGTTGCTTCGAAGTATTGGAACAATAATAAACCAACCATATTATTAAATTCGCATATTGATACGGTTAAGCCAGTGGCGGGCTGGACTAAAGATCCTTTGTTGCCATTGGAGCAAGACGGTAAACTTTATGGTTTGGGAAGTAATGATGCAGGAGCTTCTTTAGTGTCGTTGCTTTCTGCCTTTAGAAAATTAACAAGTAAAGAGCAGGCTAATAATTTTATATTGCTAATTTCTTGCGAGGAAGAAGTGTCGGGGAGTAATGGAATTGAGAGTGTTCTCTCAGAATTACCGGAAATTTCTTTTGCTGTAGTCGGAGAACCCACTAATATGCAGCCAGCAATAGCCGAAAAAGGATTAATGGTTTTAGATGGAATAGTTAGAGGAAGGTCTGGACACGCTGCCCGCAACGAAGGCGAAAATGCAATATATAAAGCAATGCCCATTATAAGATGGTTTGAAGAACTTGGTTTTCCTAAATATAGTGATTTGTTGGGGCCAGTAAAAACAACAGTTACTATGATAAAGTCGGGAACTCAACATAATGTTATACCTGATGTTTGTGAGTTTACTGTTGATGTACGAACTAATGAGTTTTATTCTAATAAAGAACTGTTTGAAGATATAGCAGCTCGTTGTAATTGTGAAATAAACGCTCGTTCGTA
The DNA here is from genome assembly GCA_029916745.1 of Dysgonomonadaceae bacterium PH5-43. Classification (NCBI taxonomy): domain Bacteria; kingdom Pseudomonadati; phylum Bacteroidota; class Bacteroidia; order Bacteroidales; family Dysgonomonadaceae; species Dysgonomonadaceae bacterium PH5-43. The sequence goes on from JARXWK010000027.1 coordinate 7,720, forward strand.
TAGGCTCAACTCTTCAAGCATCTCCCAAAATCATCTTTTTGTAGAAAGAGCAAACATATTGGGATTGAAACCTTTTGGTTCGCCTACATTGTCAGACCAAGCATTGATGACCTTTCCTTCGTTGAAGATAGGTCCTGGAGACTCTTCTCGGTCTCATACCGCCGATGAGTTTATATATCTTTCGGAAATAAGAGAAGCTATAGACTTATATGTAAAGCTATTAGATAATTTAGTTTCATGAAGATTTTATTTCTCAAACATAAAGATATAGATAAGGTTAAGTACGACGAAGCGATAAATAAGTCATTGAATGGAACTGTTTATGCTTTGTCGTGGTATTTAGATGTGGTTTCTCCTAATTGGAAACTTCTTGCTACCGAGAACTACTCGTATGTTATGCCGTTACCTTGCAAAACTAAATTCGGACTGACTTATGTATTGCAACCTTTAATGTGTCAACAATTAGGGCTTTTCTCATCTTTGGAAATAAATAAAGGAATATTGAGTTCCTTTTTGAAAAAGGTTCCTGCGCTTTATTGTGAAATGTATCTAAATTGTGCGAATGTTTTTGATGATGGACTTAATCTTAGAGATAATTATATTCTTGACTTAAATAAAAGTTATGAAGAAATAAAGAGTAATTATAAAAAAAGCACAAGGAGTAGACTAAATCAAATACCAACCAATAGGTTACAAATAGATAAACAACTCGATTCGTCTGTTTTTTTTGATTTTGTAGAGAATAATTCACCTTATTATAAAGGGAAGGTGTTTAATATTATGAAAGCAATACTTAAGGAAGCAGATATTAGGTCGAAATCTATTCTTTGGGGTGTTAAGGAAATGGATACAGATGAGTTGTTGGCTGCAGCGGCATTTCTGAGATGGAATAAGTGTATTTACTATGTAGTTGCGGTTGCGACAGATAGAGGTAGAAAATTGCAGGCTCCACGTTACTTGTTGGATAGATTTTTTTATGAATATTCAGACAATGATATAGTATTCGACTTTGAGGGTTCTACTATAGCGTCTGTTGCCGAATTTTATAAAAGTTTTGGTGCAAAACTAAGCCCTTATACTGTTTTTAAGAAAAAAATCTTTCTCTAATTAATCTTTTTAATAAATGAACAGTCAAACATTTAACATTGGTAAGTGTTTATGCTTTGTTTGTATAAAGTAAATGATTAAAAAAGTTCTTTTTATAAATGCTTCAAATGTTAATTTTAACTTAAAACGATTGCTTTTTTACACTTAAGGCAATTTGTTAAAAAGTTTTGGTTTTTGAATCTGTTTTTTTTTAGTTTTTTGGGTAAATGTTAAACAAAAAAAAACTTACTTTGTTTCAATAATTAGAAGAAGTAAAGAAAATAATGAAAAAGTCTGCTATATGGTTACTTGTTGGAGTAATGGTTTTCGCCTTTACAGGGCTTCTGTATTTGCAGACCAATTATATTCGTATTATTCTAACAACTCAAGAAGATCAGTTTAAAGAAGCTGTTCGGCGAAGTTTATATCAGGTGTCTCGTAATTTGGAGTTAGATGAGGCGGGACAACTACTCTTGGGTAAGTACTCATATTACGGGCAAAATAAATCGACAAATGCTATTACTAAAGGTTTGTCGGGAAGTGTTGATTTTAGTGTGAATGTGGATTCGTTGCCTGATATTGTACCAGGTTTTGGAAAAAGCGATACGCGAACATCTGCAAAAACAATAAAAGACTTTCAAGACGATTTTTTGTACGCCCAAAATATGGTTGAAGAGCTGATGATAAGGTCGCGCAAGGGTTATGAAAGACCGATAGGAGAAAGAATAGATTATCAGAAGTTAGAAACTTATATTCAATCGGAATTGACAAACAATAATATGGCGATACCTTTTTCGTTTATGGTAATGGATAAGGATAAGAATGTTGTTTATAAAAGTCCAGATTATAATCTTGAAAACAAAAAGAATGTATACTCCCAAATACTGTTTCCCAAAGATCCTGCTAATAAGTTGTATACACTTTTAGTAGCTTTCCCAACTCAAAATAAATATGTATTAAATTCTATTAGTTTTATAATACCTTCAGTTTTGTTTACGGTGGTTTTGTTGGTGGTTTTTCTTTTTACTGTATATATAATATTCCGACAAAGACGTTTGTCCGAAATAAAAACAGACTTTATTAACAATATGACCCATGAGCTTAAAACTCCGGTGGCAAGTATTTCTTTGGCGGCACAAACGATGAATGATGCTGATGTTAATAATTCACCAAGATTAATGGAGCATGCAAAGAAAGTAATTAACGATGAAAGTAAGCGTTTAGGATTTCTTGTGGAAAAAGTATTGCAGATGTCGTTGTTTGAAGATAGGGCTATCGAGTTTAAGATGGCAAAATTAGATGTGAATGATTTAATAACAAGTATAGCTTCGACTTTCGCTCTTCGAGTAGAGAATACTGGGGGAACGTTAGATATAGACTTGGAAGCTTTGGAATCTACAATAGTTGTTGATAAAATGCATTTTACTAATGTTTTATTTAATCTTATGGAAAATGCAGTTAAATATAGACGGCAAGATGTACCGCTTGAACTTATGATAAGAACTCTAAACGTAGGAGAAAAGGTACAGGTAAGAATCGAAGATAACGGAACTGGCATACGGAAAGAAAGTCTGAAAAAGATTTTTGACCGATTCTATCGTGTTCCTACGGGTAATAGACATGATGTTAAAGGTTTTGGCTTAGGCTTAGCTTATGTGAAACGCATCATTACAGAGCTTGGAGGAACGATTAAGGCAGAAAGTGAATATGGAGAAGGTACTACATTTATTATTAGTATACCTTATATTTAGAAAAAGATTAATTGTTAAATAAGAAAGTTATGGAAGAAAAGATTAAAATCTTCATGTGTGAAGATGATGAAAATTTAGGAATGTTGTTAAGAGAGTATTTGCAGGCAAAGGGCTTTTCTGTGGACTTATTCCCTGATGGTGAAGCAGGCTCAAGAGCTTTTAGTCGCGAAAAGTACGACTTGTGTATCTTAGATGTGATGATGCCAAGAAAAGATGGATTTGCTTTAGCTCAGGAAATAAGAACTATCAATCCTGAGGTGCCAATTGTATTCTTGACTGCAAAAACAATGAAAGAAGATATCTTGGAAGGTTTCAGAATTGGAGCTGATGATTATCTTTCTAAGCCATTCAGTATGGAAGAATTATTGTTGCGCATAGAAGCTATACTTCGAAGAGTAACAGGTAAGAAAGTTATAAAGGAAGGTCCTTATGTGATCGGTAAATTTGTTTTTGATACACAAAAACAAACACTAACAAATGGTGATAAAGTAGTTAAATTAACAACAAAAGAAAGCGATCTTTTAAGTTTGCTTTGTGAAAACGTTAATCAAGTGTTAGAACGTAATGCGGCGCTTAAGAGAATATGGGGCGTGGTGGATTATTTTAACGCAAGAAGTATGGACGTTTATATTACTAAGTTAAGAAAATTGCTTAAAGATGATCCTGAAGTAGAAATTATGAATATTCACGGAAAGGGCTATAAGCTAATAGTTCCTGAAGAGGCTGAATAATTTTAGACTAAAATATGAAAATTCGTTTTCTTATTTTTGTAATTCTATCCATTTATTGTAGTGCTGCATATTCGCAGTCGTATAGTGAGTGGATAGAATTATCTTTTAAATATGTAGAAGAAAATAAATTAGACTCTGCAGAAGTTGCTTTGAAAAGTGCATTAAAAGAGGAGCCGGCCAACGCAATAAATGTTTTACTGTTGAATAACTTAGGTACTATACAGAGGCGACAGGGTAAACAAACAGATGCGCTTGAGTCTTATTCTTTAGCATTAATTAGACAGCCTCGAAATGTTGTGTTTTTATCGGCAAGGGCTTCTTTGTTTGCTCAAATGGGGAATTTTAATAATGCATTAATAGATTATAATTTATTATTAGAGGAGGAGCCTAAAAACGAAGAGGCATTATATCAGCGAGGATTACTGCGTATAACGCTGAGGGAATTTGAACAAGCAGAAAAAGACTTTAGTAGTATTTTGTCTGAAAAACCAAATAATTTATTTGCTCATTTGGGTCTTGCAACCTTGTATAAGGTGGAAGGTAAATATGATGATGCAGAAAAAATGTATAATTATTTGGAGGAAAAAGAGCCTAATTATTCGGGAATATATGCAGGTAGGGCAGAGTTGTTCCTATTAAAAGGCAAAGGCAAAAAAGCCTTAGACGATGTAAACAAGGCAATTAGATTGTTAGGCTTAGAAGAAGATCCTTATTTATATATTGTGAGGGCAAAGGCAAAACTTTTGTTGTACGAACAAAAATCGGCAAAAGAAGATGTAGAAAAGGCAGTGTCTTTAGGCTATGATGAAACAGAAGCGTTGTTGATTTTTGAGAAAATTAAGCAACTTTGAAAGACTTATAACCTGAAAACGTAGTCTTTTTTTGAATTATACGTGAATTTTTGAACAAATTGAGAAGTGCGTATGTTATAGAAGTGAACAAAGGGTTATAAAAGGCGGTTTTACTGTAAGAACTGGGGTTAATATTAAAAAAAAGGAATAAAACTTTTGCAGTTATGTGTAAAATGGCTACATTTGACCCAAAATTTGTAAAATAGGTAAGGTACATTATAAATTTAAGAGAAATAAAATAATCAATTTTAATAAACATCCTAATACAAAAAGAAGATGAGAAATTTATTTTTAACAGCAGCATTTTTGCTATCAACATTGTGTTTAAGTGCACAATCTAATTTAGCGGTGGAGCAACAGTATCCAAATGATGACAGAGCTCAAAAGGAATACTTAACCGCAGTTGAGAAACAAGCGAACGAAAAAACATCGGCGCTTCGTACTACTTGGTTATCTAATAGACCAACTTCAAACTGGTTTATTTCAGGTTTCGCAGGTATCAGTGGTAACTTGTCAGGAAATCAAAATGGTGCAAACAAACCTTTTGATGCTTTTGATTCAGACAAAGACGGATTCTGGAATCTTCATTACGGAGGTGCAATCGGTAAAATGTTTTCTCCAGTTTGGGGTCTTCGTTTGAACGGTCAGTATGGCGAATCTAAGGCTTTCGATAAAGGAACAGGTCGTGAAGTTAAAGGTTATGCAGAATACATTAACGGTTCTGTTGATTTAATGGTTAATTTGAAGAATTTCTTCAGACCATACAATCCTAAAGGATTCTTTAACCCAGTTCTTTATGTTGGTCCTGGTGTTATGTATGTGTTTGAAGATGGAGCTCGCGCAGATTTCTTCAATATTTCTATTAAAACAGGTCTTCAACTAAACTTCCGTCTTCACGATCGTTGGGACTTATTCTTAGATGGTAATGCATTGTTCGTTCCTCAAACTTTTGACAGAAAATCTGAAGGTACAGCTATCTCTTCTGATGTTATTGTTGGTGGTGGTCTTGGTTTAACTTACCGTTTCAACTTCCGTCATTTCATCAAAGCTCCTATGTATGATCAAAGAGAAATTGATGCTTTGAACAACGAAATCAATGCTCTTCGTAATCGTCCTGAGAAAGTTTGTCCTCCTGTTCCTGTGTGCCCAGAGCCTAAGGTGATTGAGAAACCAGTAGCAGCTGACAAAGATTTGAAACCAGTTTATTTCGTTATTAATAGTGCTGTTGTTCGCGACAATCAGTTGATAAACGTAGCTTTAGCTGCTGAATATTTATTGGAAAATCCTAATGCTAAATTAGTGTTGGAATCTTACGCTGACGCAAAAACAGGTACTCCTGCTTATAATATGCAAATATCTAAAAAACGTGGAGAAGCTGTAGCTAAAGTTTTAACAAGTAAATTTGGTATTGCGAAAAATCGTTTAGAGTTAGTTCCTTATGGAGATACTAAGCAAGTTTCAGACAAAGATGATTTGAATCGTGTAACAATGTTCGTTAAATAAGAAAAGCGAATAACATAATAAAAAAAGGCTCAGTTTTTCTGAGCCTTTTTTTATTGGTTCATTGGTTAAGTAGAATAATCCTACATAATCTTTGTTGCTTTTAATTTTTTCTCTTAACTTTGTATCGATTTCTCTAATTTTATAAATTATGAACAATTTGAAGACTGTTTTCGGAGTTGTAGTTTTACTAAGTGTGATTATGTTTACCTCTTGTAGGTCGAGTAAGGATATTGAGTATTTTCAGAATACAAAGGATATCTCAGATGATATGTATCGGTATGATATGTCAAATTATGAGATAAAGATTATGCCTAATGATAATCTATTGATTACGGTATTGACGGATAAGCCTGCCGTTGCAGAGCAATTTAATGTTGTAGATCTTTCGAGGGGTGCTTCAAATTCATTAGAATGGCAAGGTTATTTGGTTGACCAAAATGGAGATATAAACTTTCCCGTTATAGGTAAAGTGCATTTGGGTGGTTTGACAAAAATACAAGCGGTATCTCTTCTTCAGAAGAAAATAGGAGAGTTTATTGATGAGCCTTTAGTGAATATTCGCTTTATGAATTATAAAGTAACGGTGCTTGGTGAGGTAAATAGACCAGGTGTTTTCACGATTAATAGCGAGAAATTGTCGTTGCCAGAAGCTTTAGCATTAGCTGGAGATATGACTATTTATGGACAGCGTGAAAATGTGGAGATATGTAGAGTCGAAAATGGAGAAAAGAAGTTCTATTATGTGGATATGACATCTCCAGAGGTGTTTTTCTCAGAAGCTTATTATCTTCAACAAAATGATATTGTATACATAAGACCTAATAAATCTAAATCTATGAGTTCTTCTTACAATCCTATGGTTGGAACTCTTATATCTGTTGCAACTTTATTGATTACTATAACGACATTGATTTTAAATCAAACAAAATAAACTTTAAGTCTAAACTAAATTTATATCTACATTATGGATAGTCTGAATAATAACAATGAAACAGTTCAAGAAGAAGTTTCTTTCTCTGAAATATTTTTTCATTATTTGAGTTTTTGGAAGTGGTTTTTACTTTCATTATTTATATGTGTTGCAGTGGCATTGGTTTATTTGAGATATACAACCAAAGAATATGTGGTAACATCTAAAGTGCTTATAAAAGATGAAGCTAAAGGGCAAACGCCTCTTGATATGAATGCTTTTAGCGACTTAGGCTTGACTCCTAATATTGGAATATTTGATAATGAAATAGAAGTTTTGGGTTCTAAATCTTTAATGAGAGAAGTTATTGATAGCTTAGGGCTCGGAGTGTCTTATTACAAAGAAGGGAAAATTAAAAAGGTAGAACTTTATAAGAAAACTCCAGTTTATGTTACAGTAACAAATCAGTCGGCTTCAGGGTGGTTCGTTTTGGATAAAAGTGAAACGGAAGACGGCAAATACACAATAAAAGATTTGGATTCGGATTTCTCTGCTACATTTTCTTTCGCAGAGGAGGTCTTGTCTCCTTGGGGAGTGCTTTCTTTTGCTGAAAATCCTTTTTCCTCAACCGATTATCCTATAGATGTTTTTATACACAGTCCTCTGTGGATGCCGCAAATAAGTATATCTCCTTTGAATAAGGCGACAACGGTTGTTAATGTGTCTACGGTAACGCCAGTGGGAGAGAAGGGTGTTGATATGATAAATACATTAGTTGCTATATATAACAAAAAGGCTATTGATGAAAAGACATTAGTAGCTCGTAATACTATAGAGTTTATAACAGCAAGAGAGGAAGATTTATTTAAGGATCTTCAAAATGCAGAACAAGGTGTTGCTAATTATAAAATTTCTTCAGGTTTAACTAATATAGAAGCCGAAGCTAGTCTGTTTTTAAGTGCTCAAACGGAATACTCTAAACAGATTTCGGATTTGGAAATACAGTTAAATGTTTTGAAACAAGTGAAATCGTATATCAACGACCCTCACAATATTGGAAATGTAGCTCCTGCTAATATAGGTTTGACAGATCAAACGATATTGTCTCTTATGAAAGACTATAATGAACAGATTATATCTAAGAATGCAGCCACGTTGGGTTTAAAAGCTGGCAATCCAGTGGTAAAGGAATATGATGATAGAATAGCTCTTCTGAGAGAAGAGATGATTAAAGGTATGAACTTATTGGAAAGAAGTATGCAGACCAAGTTGCGCAGCTTAAAAGAACAAGAAGGTATTTATCTTGCAAAATCGTTAGGGCTCTCAAATCGTGAAAAAGAAGCTGGTGAATTGTATCGACAAAAAGAAACAAAAGCATCTCTTTATGTTTATCTTTTGCAAAAAAAGGAAGAAACGAGATTGTCTTTGGTGATGGCAACGCCTAATGCATTGGTGATAGATGCGGCAGAGGTGTATCCTGTGCCTGTAAAACCTAAAAGTCGAATAGTGCTTTTGGCTGCATTGTTGATTGGTATTATTATTCCTATTGTAATAGTTTATATAAAAGATCTTTTCGATAATAAATTACGGAATAAAGAACAGCTTAAGAAAACGGTAAAAGCTCCATTTCTGGGAGATATACCTCAGGCACAGGCTAATTCTCCATTTCCTGTATTGAATGTTCGTTCGGGTATTGCTGAAAAATTCCGAGTGGTGTCTTCTAATTTAAGCTTTATAACACCAAAGAATAAGGATACGGCTAATGTAATAATGGTTACATCATCGTTCAGTGGAGAGGGTAAAAGCTTTTTCTCTCGAAATTTAGCTATGAGTTTAGCAACTACAGGGCATAAGGCGTTATTGATTGATTTAGATATGCGAAAATCGGTTCTTAATGAAACCTTAGAAATGGGACAAGGTAAAGGTATTGCAATGTATTTATCGGACTCAAGCATTACATTCAAAGATATAGTCGATTCTGAGAGATGTCATAAAAACTTAGATATAATCCCAATAAAGGTATTCCCTCCTAATCCTGCTGAATTATTAGTGTCGGATCGTTTAGATTCGCTTTTTGAAGAGATTAAAGATAAGTATGATTATATAATTGTGGATACGGCGCCAGTGGGATTGGTAGCAGATGCCTATCGTATAGTTCAATATGCAGATGCAACAATATATGTAACAAGGGTAAATCATACGTACGTACAACAATTACAAGATATTCAGTCTATATACAAAGACAATAAGTTGGGTCATTTAACAACGGTATTAAATGCGGTTCCTAAGGAAGGCCGTTATGGGTATGGTTATAGTTATGGATATGGATCAAAGAAAGACAATAAATACTATAACGAAGATTGATGAATAATGTATTTAGTCTATTTTTTAAGACTTAGTTTTATAGAGCGAGCGAAGATTTTTTTTTCTTCGCTCGTTTTTTTTATTTGTGGTTGTTTGGTAAAATGCGATACATTTTGTGAAGGTGCATAGCTTTTGCTTGCCTTCACACTTTTCCTTTACTACTCAATTAGTTGCAAGGTGTTAAGGGAGTTGAAATAAAACTCCCTGTATACGCGTGCGCGAGCAAGCTTGCATTACAGTTAAGGCTGGAAGCCTTTTTAGAACTAAGAACTAAGAGTTATATGCTTCGCTTTGCGCTAACTTTTATACCCTTAGGTAACGCTATGCTCACCTAAGGTTATGGATATATCGCCCATTCGGGCTATCACCTATCTAAAGGGTGTATGTACATCAATTTTTAGCGGACACTAATGCGGCACACTACGTCTCTACTGTGCATTGCGATCGGCTTCGCTTTGCGCTAACTTTTAGTTTTTAGTTTTTAGTTTTTATCTTTTAACTTTTTTTCTTGCTTGCCTGTCGTTTCACCCGTATGAAACAGGTTGTTTTATTAGTATGAAACAAAGTGTTTCACCTATATGAAACAAGTGTTTTTAAACCGTGAAACGAATTATATCAAACCGAGAAACGGATCGTTTCAAAGTATGAAATGGATTATGTCTATGTATGAAACAAAAAGCGAAACGGCTTGAAGTAGGCTGTTTCGCTAATGTTGTTAAAGTTTTACTGGACAGCAATAATTTTTTTTTTGTCTCACTGAGAACATAAAAAACCGCAAAAGGTTTTAGATAAAGTGTTAATTATTTGGTTATTACTTCAAAAATACTTTTCTTTGTAGTCTAAAAGAATAAAATATAATGGAAAGAACGTTGGTTATCTACAAGCCCTGTACGGTTAAAAGAAGATTGTTGGGGGAGATTATTACTCGATTTGAAAGAAAAGGTTTACAACTTGTAGGTATGAAGATGGTCTGGTTGACCGACGAAATATTAACGGAACATTATATTCACTTAAAAGACAAATCATTTTTCCAAAGAGTAAAAGATGCAATGAGGGTAACTCCTGTTGTGGTTGCTTGTTGGGAGGGTCTTGATGCAGTTGCAGTGGTGAGAAATATTACGGGAGCAACTAACGGACGTAATGCTGCAGCAGGAACTATAAGAGGCGATTATAGTCTTAGTGTGCAAGAAAATATAGTGCACGCATCAGATTCTGTTGAGACGGCGAAACTTGAATTGGAAAGATTTTTTGATAAATCTGAATTGTTTGATTACGACTCTGGAACTATTCTTAGTTACTACGCTAACGATGAAATTTAATATTTACAAAAACAAGATGGCTAAAAATATCAAAAACACAATATTATTAATATTTATGCTTGTAGTGAGCATTTCAGCACAGGCTCAAACCCAAGACGATTATATTGCAAAACATAAATCAGATACAGAGAAAAAATTATTGTCGGAAAATGTTACTTCGGGTTTTGACCTTGTTGCGGTAGACTCTATGATGCTTCGTATGACAATGAAAGCTGAAGCTGAAGCTAAAATAGAGGAGCTTTATGAAGAACTTTGGGATACTCGATATGTTAAAGCGTATGGTAGTGTAGAGGTTCCAGATATTTTTACTTTAGACGTTTCGGGTTTTGTAATGCCAGTTGAAGGAAGAGTTACATCTAACTATGGTATGAGAAAAAGAAGATACCATTATGGAACAGATATTAAACTCCAAAGAGGGGATACTGTGCGTGCGGCTTTTGATGGAAAGGTTAGAGTTAGAAGATACGAACGTAGAGGCTATGGTTATTACATCGTTTTAAGACACAATAATGGGTTGGAGTCGGTGTATGGACACTTTTCTAAATTTTTAGTAGAACAAGATCAAGAGGTGAAGGCTGGAGATCCTATTGGTTTAGGGGGGAATACTGGGCGTTCATCTGGTCCGCATTTGCATTTAGAGTTCCGTTTCCTTGGTGTTGCTTTCGACCCAGCAGATATTATTGACTTCGATCAATTCTGTATGAAAGATGATGTTTATGTTTTCCAAAAGAAGAGATCGGGTAAGTATAGTAAAAACTCAAAGGCGGTATCAGGAAGTAGTGTTTTGGCTCAGAGCGACTCATCTGTGAAATACTATACAATAAAATCTGGCGACAATTTAGGCGCAATAGCTAAGCGTTATCGTACTACCGTAAGTAAGCTTTGTAAACTTAATAATATTAAGCAGACAACAATACTTAAAATCGGTCGCAGGTTAAGAGTCTCTTAAAATTCATTTATTTCATTCAAAAAACACTTGTTTATTTACTTTTTACATAAGTAAGTTGTATCTTTGCGTTCTATATTTAGAGTATGAATACAGTAGAGCAATTTGAAAATGTAATAACTATTTGTCGTAGTCTGTTTGAGAAAAAGCTTAAAGACTATGGAGCTTCTTGGCGTATTATGCGCCCTATGTCAATCACAGATCAGATATTTATTAAGGCTAAACGTATTAGAAGTTTAGAAATTAAAGGGTTTAGTAAAATAGATGAAGGTATTAGGCCGGAGTTTATAGGGATTATAAACTATGGAATAATAGGCCTGATTCAGCTCGAACTTGGTTTTGAGGATTCGATAGATATAAATCCAGAGGAGTCTCTTAAGTTATATGATAAATATATGACTCAAACTAAAGAGCTTATGTATGCCAAAAATCATGACTATGATGAGGCTTGGCGAGGAATGCGTATCTCTTCTTATACAGATTTAATCCTAACTAAAATTTATAGAACAAAAGAGATTGAAAGTAACGAAGGTAAAACGTTAGTCTCTGAAGGTGTTGATGCAAACTATATGGATATGGTAAATTATTCTCTTTTTGCATTGATAAAACTTGAATATGGCGAATAAACTTAATATACCAGTGAAAATAAAGCGTATAGTTGTAGAACTGTTAAGGGTTTCTATCGGACTTCTATTCTTGTTTTCTGGTTTTGTTAAAGCTGTAGATCTATGGGGTAGTGCTTATAAGTTTCAAGACTATTTTACTGCCTTTGGTTTAGATTTCTTTGATTTCTTATCGTTGCCAGCTTCTTTTTTTCTTTCAGCATTTGAATTTTCTTTGGGTCTTTGCTTGTTAGCAGGGGTTTATCGAAAAGTTACCAGTTTTATTATAGTCTTGTTTATGGGTTTTATGACCTGTTTAACTTTTTACTTGGCTATAGCTAATCCTGTGTCGGACTGTGGTTGCTTTGGAGATGCTTTTGTTATTTCTAATTGGGCAACTTTTGCTAAGAATATAATAATATTGCCAGCTTCAATATTGATGTTTGCGTGGCGAAAAGAGATGAGGTTTTTGTTTTCGAAGAAATCACGCTCTTTGGTATCTCTTTATAGTTGGGTATTTATTCTTGGAGTTTCGGTCTGTTCATTTCTTTATTTACCAATATTTGATTTTCGTCCTTATAAAATAGGAGTTAATATAGAAGAGCAAATGAGTATTCCTGAAGGAGCGGAAATGGATGAATTTGAGACTTATTTTATCTATGAGAAAAACGGAGAGAAACAACGATTTACAATAGATAATTATCCAAAAGAGGGCTCGGGGTGGGAGTTTGTAGATTCAGAAACTACACTAATAAAAAAAGGTTATGAACCTCCTATCTATGATTTTTCGGTAGCCGATGCAGATGGTTTTGATATTACAGACAATATATTAGCTAATGAAGATTATACATTTTTGTTAATCTCGCATAAATTAGAAAAGGCGAGCGACTCTAATATCGACAAGATAAATGAAGTGTATGATTATGCAAAGCAAAACGGTTATGATTTTTATTGTTTAACATCGTCAGGTTATCCTCAGATTGAGGAATGGAAAGAAAGTACAGGGGCTGAATACACTTTTTGTACAATGGACGATATAGCTCTTAAAACTATAATTCGGTCGAATCCAGGCCTGATGTTGATAAAGGGAGCTACTATTCTTAACAAATGGTCGGATAAGGATATTCCTGAGGTTATGTTTGAAAGCAAATTGGAGGAAAGTATTTATGGGCAGGTTAAAGAAAGCAATAATAGAAATAAAATTATATTTTTAGGGTTAATTTTAGTTTTACCTCTTGCAGTATTGTCTTTTGCTGATTGGAATGCAAGACGTATGGATCGTAAAAAGAATACAAATAAATTATAAACATATAAATAAATAAACAAAATGAGAAAGAACATTGTAGCAGGTAACTGGAAAATGAACAAAAATATGCAAGAAGGTCTTGCATTAGTGAATGAATTGAAAGTAGCATTGGCAGGAAAAACTCCTAAATGCGAAGTTGTTGTTTGTTCTCCTTTTATACATTTGGCTTGTATTAGCGACGAAGCTAAAGGTAGTATTGTAAAAATAGGAGCACAAAACTGTGCAGATAAAGTATCAGGTGCTTATACAGGTGAAGTGTCGGCTGCTATGGTGGCTTCTACTGGTGCTGAATTTGTTATTTTAGGACACTCAGAGCGTAGAGCTTATTATGGTGAAACTAACGCGATATTAAAGGAAAAAGTAGGTTTGGCTTTAGCTAACAACCTTACTCCTGTATTCTGTATTGGTGAAGTTTTGGAAGAGAGAGAAGCGGGTAAACAAAATGAGGTAGTTAAAACTCAAATAGAAGAAGCTTTATTCGATCTCTCGGCTGAAGATTTCGGTAAAATAGTATTAGCTTACGAACCTGTTTGGGCAATTGGTACAGGCAAAACAGCAACTTCGGCTCAAGCACAAGAAATGCACGCTTTTATCAGACAAACATTAGCATCTAAGTACGGTAATGAAGTTGCTGATAATACTTCTATATTGTATGGTGGTAGCTGTAATGCAGGAAATGCTAAAGAATTATTTGCTAATCCTGATGTTGATGGTGGTCTTATCGGTGGAGCTTCATTAACTGTTGATGCATTTATGCCTATAGTTGAAGGTTTTTGATTTGTAAATATCATTAAATTGCCATCTTGAGAAAGTGATTATAAACTTCCTTAAGATGGCAAATGTTAAATAAGTTATGAATAAAATAGTTTCTTCCCTAATTATAGTATTGAGCATATTTAGTTTTGTGTCATTAAATGCTCAAGAAAATTCTACTATAATAGATAGTTTAGAATCTAATACAGATGTTGTTGATGGAGTTATTAATGTAACTTTAGACCCCGCAGTAGAGGCTTTAATAGGAAAACCTAACGGATCTGTAGATAGAGTAGGAAGTTATGAAGTTGAAGAGCGACAGGGTTTTAGACTTCAAATTTATATGGGAAGCGACCAACATAAAGCTCGAGCAGAAGCTTCTGCCAGAGAACAGGCTATTAAAGAAGCATTCCCAGAAATGACGACTTATCTTGGTTATTGGTCGCCTAACTGGAAATTGTTAGCTGGAGATTTTATTACTAGAGAAGAGGCTACAGTTGAACGACAACGTTTGCTTAAAGAATTTCCACAGTTTGGAAAAGAAATATATATCGTTGTTGATAAAATAAAAATACCTATTGATAAAGGGGAATAATGTAATGGAATGGACTCCTGAAAACTTAAAGAAAAGAGAAGAACTCGCTTTTCACTACAGAAAGATATTGGAATTGTTGGGCGAAGACCCAGAAAGAGAAGGTTTGCTTAAAACTCCTGATAGAGTTGCAAAGGCTATGATGTTTCTTACTAAAGGATATGTTCAAGATCCTGGTGCAATTCTGTCTTCGGCTATCTTTATCGAAGATTATAAGCAAATGGTGATAGTTAAAGACATAGATTTCTATTCTATGTGCGAGCATCATATATTGCCATTTTTTGGTAAGGTACACATTGCTTATATCCCTAATAATGCAGTAACCGGATTAAGCAAAATACCCAGAATAGTAGATGTTTTTGCTCGTCGATTACAAATACAAGAAAGAATGACTACACAGATAAAAGAGTGTATTCAAGAAACTCTTAATCCATTAGGGGTAATGGTTGTAATTGAAGCTCAACATATGTGTATGCAGATGCGAGGAGTGGAAAAACAAAACTCAATAACTACAACTTCAGACTTTACGGGGGCCTTCGAAAAGGCAAAAACAAGAGAAGAATTTATCAATCTTATAAGAGATCAACGTTAAATATTAGTCTTTGATTTCTTCAAATTCAATATATTCACCCTCGTCGTCGGTAAAGATTTTTTCTTGCTTAGACGGAGTCGAGGTGGTGGATTTAGTCTCATTTCTTTGAGATTGTGTTCTGTTGGAAGAACTTTTACCTTTGCCAAATAAGGCTTTAAGTATATAGCTGATTATAGAAACTCCAGAAAAGATTAATAATAGAAATATAAAAAATATAGTAATAATAATAATGTGCATTTGTTTGTTCAATTAAATATAGATACAAAGGTAGAACATTTTGTAACGTGATAAGTTTAAGAGGACTACAAACTTCAAAAAATAATTATAAAATATGCAAAAACCGTCTATCCCTAAAGGTACGCGCGACTTCTCTCCCGAGGAGATGGCTAAGCGTAATTATATATTTGATACTATAAGAGAGGTGTTTTATCTATATGGTTTTAAGCAGATAGAAACGCCAGCGATGGAAAATTTATCTACTCTTATGGGTAAATATGGAGAAGAAGGAGATAAACTTTTATTCAAGATTCTTAATTCGGGAGATTTTTTGAAAGATGTTAAGGCGGAAGATTTAGATAATAGAAATCTTAATCGCCTGACTAACCAAATGTGTGAAAAAGGATTGCGTTATGATTTAACGGTTCCTTTTGCCCGCTTTGTGGTAATGCACAGAAATGAAATAACCTTTCCTTTTAGACGTTTTCAGATACAGCCAGTTTGGAGAGCTGACCGTCCACAGAAAGGACGTTATCGCGAATTTTTTCAATGTGATGCAGATATAGTTGGTTCTGATTCATTGCTGAATGAGTTGGAATTGATCCAGATGATGGACGAGGTTTATAAACGTTTTGGTATTCGTGTTTGTATAAAGATGAATAATCGAAAAATTCTCTCTGGTATTGCTGAAATAATAGGGGAGGCGGATAAGATAGTAGATATAACAGTTGCTATAGATAAACTGGATAAAATAGGTCTTGATAATGTAAACAAAGAGCTTTCAGAAAAAGGAATCTCGGAAGATGCTATTTCAAAACTTCAACCCATTATATTGTTGAAGGGAAGCAATAATGAAAAACTTTCGGTGTTAAGAAATGTCTTATCGGCATCAAGTATTGGATTGCAGGGGGTAGAAGAGATGCAGACAATAATTAATAAGGTAGATGTTGTAGGTGTAAACAGTGAGTTTGAGCTTGATTTGACGTTGGCTCGTGGATTAAATTATTATACAGGTGCAATATTTGAAGTGAAAGCTCTTGATGTGCAAATAGGAAGTATAACAGGAGGAGGTCGTTATGATAATCTTACCGGCGTTTTTGGAATGCCAGGGGTTTCGGGTGTTGGTATCTCTTTTGGTGCAGATCGTATATTTGATGTGCTTAATCAATTAGAATTATATCCCGAAAATGCAACTCAAAGTACAAAGGTTTTATTTGTTAACTTTGGAGAAAAAGAAGAGAATTTTATTCTCCCTATAGTTTCTAAATTAAGAATTAACGGCGTTAATGCCGAGATATATCCAGAAGCGCAAAAGATGAAGAAGCAGATGTCGTATGCCGACTCAAATAAAATACCTTTTGTGGCAATAGTAGGCGAAAATGAAATAAATGAAAACTGTATTCTTCTGAAGAATATGCAAACAGGGGAGCAGCAAAAGCTTGCAGTTGAAGATATTTGGAGTGCTTTTTGAATCCTTTTTGATTATTCACTTAGGGTAAATATGACATTGAGAAAGTCAAATTGTCAGTGTTTAGTATTTGGCATAGTCTTCGCAATGTATTAAGCGTATTGATATTAATAACAAACAAATAAATAATTATTAAGTATGAACATTAAACCATTAGCAGACAGAGTGCTTGTAAAGCCTGCTCCTGCGGAAGAGAAAACAGTTGGTGGAATTATTATTCCCGATTCGGCAAAAGAAAAACCTTTGAAAGGTGATGTAATTGCAGTTGGTAACGGTACTAAAGATGAAGAGATGATTCTTAAGTCGGGCGACAAAGTTCTTTATGGTAAATACGCCGGTACTGAAATTGAATTAGAAGGCGAACAATATCTTATTATGCGTCAGTCAGACGTTTTGGCTATTATATAATAAGGTGTGCTAAACAATTAATGAGAATAACTTAACAAACTAAATTAAAACAAAATGGCAAAAGATATTAAATTTGATATTGATGCTCGCGATATGCTTAAAAAAGGTGTTGACGAGTTGGCAAATGCAGTGAAGGTAACATTAGGTCCTAAAGGTCGTAACGTTATTATTGATAAAAAATTTGGAGCTCCTCAAATAACTAAAGATGGAGTTACTGTTGCTAAAGAAATAGAACTTTCAGATCCATTCCAAAATATGGGTGCACAGTTGGTAAAAGAAGTAGCTTCTAAAACTAATGATGATGCAGGAGACGGAACAACAACAGCAACGGTTTTAGCTCAATCTATTATCAGTGTTGGAATGAAGAATGTTGCAGCAGGTGCAAATCCTATGGACTTGAAACGTGGCATAGATAAAGCTGTCGCTACTGTTGTGAAATCTTTAAAAGAACAATCTCAAGAAGTAGGAGACGATTTTAAGAAAATAGAAAACGTAGCAAAAATTTCAGCTAACGGCGACGAAAACATCGGAGCTCTTATTGCTGAAGCAATGAAGAAAGTTAAGAAAGAAGGAGTTATCACTGTTGAAGAATCTAAAGGTATAGAAACTTATGTTGATGTAGTTGAAGGTATGCAGTTCGACAGAGGTTATATCTCTCCTTATTTCGTAACTAATACAGAAAAAATGGAAGCTGATCTTGAAAATCCTTTCATCTTAATCTACGATAAAAAGATTTCGGTGTTAAAAGATATTCTTCCAATATTAGAGCAAACAGTACAAACTGGTCGTCCATTGTTAATTATAGCAGAAGATATTGAGTCGGAAGCTTTAGCTACTTTGGTTGTAAACCGTTTGCGTGGTTCATTGAAAATATGTGCAGTTAAAGCTCCTGGCTTTGGTGATCGTCGTAAAGAGATGCTTGAAGATATAGCTGTCCTTACAGGAGGTATAGTTGTTTCTGAAGATAAAGGCTTAAAGCTTGACGGTACAACTATGGATATGTTAGGAACTGCCGAAAAGATAAGTGTAACAAAAGATAACACTGTTATCGTTAATGGAGCTGGTGATAAAGATAATATTGCTGCTCGTGTAGCTCAAATCAAAGCTCAAATTGAAAGCACTACATCTGATTATGACAGAGAAAAACTTCAAGAACGTCTTGCTAAATTAGCAGGTGGAGTAGCAGTTCTTTATGTAGGAGCTCCCTCTGAAGTTGAGATGAAAGAAAAGAAAGATAGAGTCGATGATGCTCTTAGTGCAACACGTGCTGCTATAGAAGAAGGCACTGTTCCTGGAGGAGGTATCGCTTATATTAGAGCATCTAAAGAATTAGAAACTTTGAAAGGCGACAACGATGATGAAGTAACTGGTATTGAAATCATTAAACGAGCCATTGAAGAACCTCTTCGTCAGATTGTTGCTAATGCAGGAAAAGAAGGTGCTGTAGTAGTTCAAAAAGTAAAAGAATCTAAAGAAGATTTTGGTTATAATGCTCGTACTGGTGTTTACGAAAACCTTTATGTAGCAGGAGTTATAGACCCAGCAAAGGTTTCGCGCGTGGCTTTAGAAAATGCAGCTTCTATTGCAGGTATGTTCCTTACAACAGAATGTGTAATAACAGATAAGCCTGAAGAGAATGCAGCTCCAGCAATGCCAGCTATGGGCGGCGGAATGGGAGGAATGATGTAAAAAGCTTAAAGATTAAATAAAAAAACGACTTGTCTTAAAGATGAGTCGTTTTTTTTATTTATTTTTGCCTTGTAATAGTAATAACACATGAAATTATACAACGAAGATGAGGTTCTTGAGGGTTTGCGAAGTGATGATGAGTTGCAGCAAAAGAAAGCTTTTGAACTATTAGTTGGTTACTATAGTGAAAAATTATATTGGCAAATCCGAAAAATGGTATTGTCGCACGATGACGCAAATGATCTTTTGCAAAATACTTTCATTAAAGCTTGGACAAATATAGGGCTCTTTAGAGGAGAAGCAAAGTTGTCTACCTGGTTGTATAAGATAGCTATCAACGAAAGTATTACCTTTTTGAATAAATTAAAAACACGCAATATGGTTCCTATCGATGACGAAAATATTTATCTGTTAGAAAGATTAGAATCTGATACTTATTTCGATGGTGACGAAGCAGAAATGAAACTACAAAAAGCAATAGTTACACTTCCTGATAAACAAAGAGCAGTGTTTAATATGCGCTTTTTTGATGATATGTCGTATGATGAGATTTCTGAAATAATGGGGACGTCAGTTGGGGCGCTTAAGGCATCGTATCATCACGCATCTAAAAAAATTGAAGATTTTCTGACTAAGGATTAAACCTTTAAGAAAAACTTAAGTCTATAATAATGTAGTAACTTATGAATTATGAGCAAGAAAATGAGTCAATTAGACAAAGTTGGTAACAAAAATCCATTTACAGTTCCTGAAAATTATTTCGATAATATTGCGGAACAAGTAATGGCGAATCTTCCAGATCAACAGATGGAAGAGGAGGAGCGTTTGACTTTGTGGAACCGAGTGAAACCTTGGTTGTATATGGCAGCGATGTTTGCTGGAATAGCTTTAATGCTGAAAATATTCGTTGGTATGCCAGATGAAAAATACGGAGATTTTAATTTAACTTCGGCAGCTGAGATGGAGGAATTTTATTTGTATTACGAAGAGCAACTGGCAAGTAATATCTATAGAGAAACAGTTTATCTTGGCGATTTGAATAGTTATGAACCTTTAAAAGAAGAATAAAATGAAAAGATTAATATTATTAACAGTGATTTTATTGTCCTTGTCGGCAAATGCAATATTTGCACAACAACGTCACGACGATAAAGGAAGAAAAGAACGTTTCGAAGCATTTCAGAAATCAAGAATGGATTTTATTACTAAAAAGATGAAGCTTACAGAAAGCGAAAGTGAAGCTTTTTGGCCTCTTTGTAACGAGCTCCAGATGAAAAAATTTGAAATAAATAAACCATTAAGAAATGCTATCGGCGAAATTCATAAAAAACAAAGAGAGAAAAAAGAAATAGCAGAAGTTGATTATAAAAAAATTATACAGTTGACAACTGAAATCAGAATCAAAGAGGCTGAATTAGAGCAAGAGTATCAAAATAAGTTTATGGAAGTTATTCCTGCGGCAAAAGTATTTTTATATCAGAATGCAGAACAGGAATTTGGAAAGCAGATGATGGAAAAAAGAAATAGGAACTAAAAAAAGCTTTAAAAACCCCTGTGCCTTCACACTTTTCTTGTGATGTTCAACGAGTTACATTGTGTGAATGGTATAAAAATAAAACTCCCTGTATACGCGTACACGCGAGAACAAATTCTTAGTTCTTCACTCTTAGTTATTAGTTCTAAAAAAATCTTGTTGAACTTTTTTTTCTTACTGTGTTACAAAAAAACCTGACTGAGTTTTATATGTCAACACAGTGAGATTCTACAAAACCTGACTGAGATATTTTAGTAACACAGTAAGATTTTACTTTCTTCTCACGATATTTTAAACAAAGCATTTAGTTTTGTGTTTTTTATTTTTGCTTCCAAATTCTAGTGCATTTGTCATTTCTTGTGTATTGTTAAAAAAGTATCAAAAAAAGTTCAAAAAATATTTGTTTGACAGTAAGGCTGTTAAGTAAAAGTTGTAAATATTTTTCCTTAAAGGTATTGTATGTTTAAAAAAAGTCTTTACCTTTGCACTCGCAATTCGGAAAGCGTTTCGGTTCAGAGTTTAGAGTTTT
>JARXWK010000028.1 GCA_029916745.1 Dysgonomonadaceae bacterium PH5-43
TGTTCTACTGTCGATTTTTGTTTACGAGATGATGTCCGTGTTGTTGTTTTATTAATCTTAGCAGCTTCTTTCTTTTCCTTTTCTAATTTTGCCTCTTCTTCGTACTGCGTTATACGTTTCGAAAGTATTTCGTAAGCACTATCTCGATCTACAACATTATTGTATTTAGATATTAATCTGCTTCCTCTTACTAAAGTGTCTATTTCTGTATTCGAAAGTATATCCATTCTTGAGCGAGGCGAAGTCATCATTGTATAAGCCAAAGGCGTAGGCAATCCTTTTTCGTTAAGACAAGTAAACAAAGCCTCCCCAGTCCCCATTTGAGTTAGCAGTTCATCAGTTTTATAAAAATCAGAGTAAGGAAAGTTTTCTGCCATACTCTTAATATTCTTCCTATCCTTAGCAGTAAAAGCTCTTAATGCGTGTTGAAGCTTAAATCCGAGCTGACTTAAAACAGCAGGTGGCACATCGGTTGGATTTTGTGTACAAAAGAACACTCCCACCCCTTTAGAGCGAATAAGTTTTATTACAGTTTCTATTTGCTTCATCAACGCCGAACTTGCCTCTTGAAATATAAGGTGAGCCTCATCAATAAACATCACTAATTTAGGTTTATCCAAATCTCCCACTTCTGGGAAAGTAGCATATATTTCGGCAAGCATTTGCAATAAGAATGTAGAAAATAGTTTTGGTTTATCTTGCATATCCGTTACTCGGATAATGTTTATCATCGCTTTGTTATTCTCAGTACGAGTTAAGTCGTAAACATCGAACGATGGTTCGCCGAAAAAGCAATCAGCTCCCTGTTGTTGTAGTTCTATTATCTTCCTAAGTATTGTTCCTAATGATACAGACGATATTTTGCCGTATTCTTTTTCTATCTCCTCTTTACCTTCTTTGCTTGCATACTGAATTACTTTTATAAAGTCTTTCAAATCTACTAAAGGTAAATGATTATCATCGCAAAACTTATATATTAAAGAAACTAATCCGCTTTGAGTATCATTGAGTTCTAATATTTTAGACATTAATACTGGACCAAACTCAGTAACTGTCGCCCTTAATCTAACTCCTGGTTCATCACTTATAGTCATAAGTTCTACAGGAAAAGTTGATGGCTCGTACTCTAAATTCATTAGAGAATATCGCTCTTTGATAACTTTGTTTTCAGCACCTTCGGCAGCCAAACCGCTCAAATCGCCTTTTATATCAAGCATTACCACTGACACTCCGGCATCACTCAACGACTCTGCAATAACCTGTAACGATTTTGTTTTCCCTGTACCTGTTGCTCCAGCTATTAAGCCGTGTCGATTTAGTGTTTTGAAAGGAACTTTTATGTAAGAATCTTTCACAACCTCGCCGTCAAGCATTGGCGCGCCTATTACAAACGATTCACCTTTGAAGCTATAGCCTTTATCTATAATCTCCTTAAACTCTTCAACTGTTTTCATCGAACATAAAATTTAATGACTACCTTCTTTCTAACAACACAACATTCTCTACGTGATGTGTATGAGGGAACATATCTACAGGTTGAACTTTAGTTACCTTATATTTTTCGTCCATAAGACTTAAGTCTCTGGCTTGTGTAGCTGGGTTGCAACTTACATAAACTATCTTCTTTGGTTCGGCAAATAAAATAGTATTTATAACATCATCGTGCATTCCTGCCCTTGGAGGGTCAGTAATTATAACATCTGGTCGTCCGTATTCTGTTATGAAGTCGTTGTTAAGCACATTCTTCATATCTCCGGCAAAGAACAAAGTATTCTCTATATTGTTAATATCGGAGTTCACTTTAGCATCTTCTATCGCCTCTGGAACATACTCTATACCTATTACTTGTTTCGACATACGAGCAATAAAGTTGGCTATAGTGCCAGTGCCTGTATATAAGTCGTACACTAACTCATTGCCTGTAAGTCCTGCAAAGTCGCGAGCTACCTTGTATAAGTTATATGCCTGTTCGCTATTTGTTTGATAAAAAGATTTAGGACCAATCTTAAACTTTAGTCCTTCCATCTCTTCATAAATATAATCTCTGCCTTTATACACAATAACCTCTTGATCGGTTATTGTATCATTAGCTTTTTGATTTATAATATAAAGGAGTGATGTTATCTGAGGGAATTTATCTGCTACAAAAGAAAGTAAAGCCTCTTGTTTTTCCTTATCATCATCAAAGAAAACAACAATAAGCATAACTTCGCCCGTTGAAGATGTGCGTATAATAATGTTACGCATAAGTCCTTCTTGACTTCTTAAATCAAAGAAAGGATAGTTATTAGCAATACAGTATTCTCTAATAGCCAAACGAATAGAGTTCGATGGCTCTTCTTGCAACCAACACTTCTTTATATCCAATACTTTATCAAACATTCCGGGAATATGAAAACCCAAAGCCTCTGGATTGTCGAACTCTTTCTCTGTATTAATTTCGTCGTAAGTTCTCCAACGACGATTAGAGAAAGTATATTCAAGTTTGTTTCTATAAAACTCTGTTTTGTTTGAACCCAATATGGGAGATATTTCTGGCAATTCTATTTTACCAATACGTTGAAGATTATCAATTACTTGTTGTTGCTTGTAACGTATTTGTTCTTGATAAGGGAGTATCTGCCATTTACAGCCACCACATATTCCGTAATGTTCACAAAAAGCTTCTGTTCGAACCTCCGAATACTTATGAACTTTAACTACGCGAGCTTCCATAAAGGCACTCTTTTTGCGTGTAACCTGAGCATCTACAACATCACCGGGAACGGCAAAAGGTATAAACACTATTCTATCTTCGTATCTGGCAATAGCTTTTCCTTCCGAAGCTATTCCTGTAATTTCAATATTTTCTAAAATAAGCGAAGGCTTCTTTTGCTTCCTCGACATAAATAATTAATCTTTAGGTACAATAGGACGTATTATATACGAATAAGTATATACGTTGTCTAATAAACGATATTTGTCTAACGGACGAGCTCCCCAGCTATCATTACCTCCGACTCCCATTTGTTTAAGGTCGATGTTTACTGTAATGATATTCTTTTTATGCACGTCTGTTATATGTTGTTGTTTCTTTGTAAAACCAGGGTCGAAGTCTTCGTCTGAATTATGACGAGCATTAAAGCAAATAGTATTCTGTTCGCTTCTTTCAAACTCCACACCAAAACCTCTTTCGTCGGCAAATCTAACATAACCAACGTCTGTACGATAACCGTTTTCTTGTGGACGAATATAATCATACTTCAAGTCTTCTACCTTACAAGTATACAAACCAACAAACGCCGATGTGTTTCTGTCGTTATAGTTTTCCCAAGGTCCACGTCCATAGTAAGTAACATTCTCGAAAGAGTTTGGTATTTGAAGTCGCATTCCAAAGCGAAGTAGTTCTGGACGCTCTTTGCCTGTCATATTCATAGTTCCCGACACTTCTACCGAACCGTCTTGTCTTATTAAATATGTATAAGTATAAGGTATATCCAAATATTTTAATTTTTGATTAATCGTAACAAGAGTTTCATTACCTTTATCTTCAACATTTACACTTGTTGTTGTTCTTTCAGCTCCAGCATTACGCCAAATATTAGAACGAACTTGTAAGTTTTGTCCGAAGTCGTTATCTAATGGAGCCCTCCAGAAGTAAGGAGCAGGAGCTCGAGTAATTAATCTTCGTCCTTTGTAAGAGTATTCTGTTAACTCTCCAGAAGTAAGAGATATTTTTCCTTTTATATCTCCCTTTTCAAAAACGACTTCTTTATCTGTTTTATCTATTTTTACAGTTTCACCTTTATTCTCAGCCTTTTGTCCCCAAATATTATCACTTCCTTCTCTTAGTATCTGTTCGGCAGCAACTAAATGTCCTGCTGGCAAAAGATTTGTAGCCTTTTTAGTTGTTGCTTTTACTACGATATACATTTCCGCCAACTGATGTTTATTGGGGTGATTAACAGTTACAATAGTTTCTTTCAAAGGTTCTCCTTTTACTTTCAACTCTCCCGATGTTTCTAACACTCCATTGTTATACAGTTCGTAAGCAAAGTTGTATTCGCTTAGATTAGTAAACAGATTGTAATTCTTTATTTTAATCTTAGTATATTTTTCTGTTTTCTCTACCGCCTCGAACCATATAGGCTGATAAACTTTCTTTACCTCATTGATGCCTGGGTGAATTGTTCTGTCGGCACTAATAAGTCCGTTAGCACAAAAGTTCATATCGTGAGTCCATTTGTCTCCTCCTAAATCTCCTCCGTAAGCCCAATACTTTCTACCAACATTATCGTACTGAACCAAACCTTGGTCTACCCAATCCCAGATAAAACCTCCTTGCAGTAAAGAATATTTCATTATCACGTCCCAATACTCCTGAAAGTTACCTGTGCTATTACCCATAGCGTGAGCATATTCGCAAAGTATTAACGGACGATGAGCATCTTCTTTTTTAGCATAATTCTCTATACCACCTATAGAGCGATACATAGGACAAACAATATCTGTAAAGTTGTTTTCGCCTGCACGCTCACATTGTACAGGACGATTTGCCTTATCATTTTCTTTCAACCAGTTATAAGTATGTTCATAGTTTTTACCAAATCGGCTTTCGTTACCAAGAGACCAATTAACAATACATGGGAAATTTTTATCTCTCTCAAACATACGTATTGTTCTGTCAAGATGTTGACCTTTCCACTCCTCGATGTTTGATGGGTGCTTGCTCATATCATACCAATCTAAACCGTGAGCTTCTATATTCACTTCGTCTACAACATAAAAGCCATACTCATCACACAACTGATAAAACTCTGGCGACTGTGGGTAATGACTTGTACGAATAGCATTAATGTTATATTGTTTCATTAGCGTAAGGTCTTTTATAATTGTTTCAACATCTACATAATGACCATACTTCTCGTGGTGTTCGTGCAAATTAACTCCTCTTATTATAATTGGTTGTCCGTTAAACAATAGTTGATTGTTTTTCATTTCTACTTTTCTAAAACCAGTTTTACAATCAGCCCACTCCATTGAATTACCTGCTTTGTCTTGTAATTCTATTTCTAAAGTATAAAGATTAGGATATTCTGCACTCCACTTCTTAGGGTTATTTACATTAGCTGTAAAAGAGAAAGTTTTAGTACTTTCTGCTGGAATTGAATTTACTTTTAATGTTTTAGATAGAATAATCTTATTATTATCATCGCGAAGATTAACCTTTATAGTATTTGCATCGCTTTCATCTTTATTGAAGTTACGAAGAGTTACATCAACGGTTAACTTACCATTCTTATAATTCTTATCTAAATCTCCATTAACAAAGAAATCTTCTATAGATACATTAGGACGAGAAATAAGTTTTACATCTCTTTCTATACCTCCAAGACGCCAAAAGTCTTGATCTTCAAGATAAGAAGCATCGCTCCATTTGAATATCTGAATTGCTAAAACGTTTTCGCCTTCTGTTACATAAGAAGTAATATCAAACTCTACTGGTGTTTTTGCCGCCTTTGAGTAACCTAAACGTTTTCCGTTTAAATAAAAAGTTGCAGCACCAGATATAGAACCAAAGTATAGAAACACTTCTTTATCTTTGAAAGATGCAGGAACCGTAAATTTAGTACGATAAGTTCCTATTGGTAAATCATTATTATCTACATAAGGAGGATTTGCAGGAAATATATAATTAACATTAGTATAAACAGGAATGCCATATCCTTGAGTTTCCCAACTACCTGGCACTTGAATGTCTCCCCACTCTGAATCATTTAGATTGGTATCATAAAACTTAACAAGTCTTTTTTCTACATTCTCTGCAAAAAGGAATTTCCAAGTTCCATTAAGACTCTTTACACGTGAAGATGCTTGCTTTAACTCTAACGCTGAAGCGCAATTAGTAAAGTGAGCTCTTGCTGGTTCTTTGTTTTCATCTACAATAGTGGGGTCTTCCCAAAAGTTAGTCTGCGAATAACTTGCTATCGCAACTAATAAGAATGTGATCAAAAAAAGATTTCTCATGATTTAGATATTGTGTTTTTGATTAAAGACATAGATATAAACAATACTATTATAGAACTTATACCTAAAAATAATTGATTTAACATTGACGAAACAACAATAATTATAAGTGAAAACAATAACAGCAAGAATGGCCATTCATTTCCTTTCCACTTAAAGCTTTTGAATTTCAACGAAAACATTGGAATTTCGGAAACCATCAACAAACAAAAAACTAATATTAAAATTAGCATTAAAATTATCCACAATACAGGATTTTGCTGACTGCAACCTAATACAGCAGGAGCAAATGATGCCCAAAATATTCCGTTAGCAGGAACTGGCAAACCAAGAAAGGAATCTGTTTGTCGAGTATCAATATTAAACTTTGCCAAACGTAGTGCTGAAAATATAGGAATAAGAAATGCCAAGAATGGTAATTCTGGCAGGTTAACTTGCGTTGATAATGTATTTAAATAAGAATACATAACACAACCAGGAGCTAATCCGAAACTAACAACATCGGCAAGCGAATCAAGTTCTGCTCCCAACTTAGAATAGGCTTTAAGCAGTCGCGCCGCAAAACCATCTAAGAAGTCAAACACTGACGCTAATATAATAAAAACAAAGGCTCCGGTATAATTATCAAACCTTAGAGCCATAACACAAGCCATACAACCTGCAAATAAGTTTAGGCAAGTAATAATATTCGGGACATTTTTCATCTATTTAAGTTTTGCTATTATTGTTTGATTACCGTAAACCTTCTGTTCCATATCTACTTTTATATCGGCATCAAGAGGTAAAAACAAATCAACACGAGAACCGAACTTGATAAATCCTAACTGCTGGTTTATATGACAGTCTTGACCTTCTTCGGCATAGGTAACAATTCTCTTAGCCATAGCTCCTGCAATTTGTCTAACAAGAATTTCATCTCCATTCTCTCTTCGTATAACTACAGTTGAACGCTCATTCTCCGAACTCGACTTAGGAAGATAAGCTGCCATATACCTACCCTCTTGATAAGAATAATGAACAACCTTACCGTCTACTGGTATCCAATTTACATGCACATTGAAAACACTCATAAACACCGACACCTGCAATCTTTTGTCTTGGAAATAATCAGGCTCAAAGACTTCTTCAATTACCACGATTCTACCATCAGCAGGAGCAATCACTACATCTTTTTTATCATCGTTAAACACACAGTGAGGACTCTTAAAGAAATTAAGAATTACACAAAACACTACAATCGAGATAGCTAATACTATGTAAGATAAAATAGAACAAGGTAAAAAACAAAACACTGCTGCATTTATCAACAGTATTACTAATAGATTGATGAGTATTATTTTATGGCCTTCTTTGTGTATTCGCATAATCAATATTTAATAAGTATTAATACAAAGGTAGTGTTTTTTATTAAATACAGCAAACTGTTTTAGGAAATAACCCTTGCTTTGACATATCCTTCCTTCTGTAATATCTCAAGTACTTTGTTTCGGAAATCGCCTTGAACAATTATTTCACCGTCTTTAGCTGATCCACCTACTCCACACTTTGTTTTAAGCATTTTAGACAAGGCTTGCATATCTTCGTCCGTTCCTACAAAACCTGTGATTAAAGTAACTTGTTTTCCTCCTCTATTACGTTTATCTAATTGTATTCGTAAATTCTGTTTGTCTTTGTTTAGTGTTTCCTGTTCTTCTTCACTATCGTGTTCGTAATTAAAGTCAGGATTAGTAGAATAAACAATATTCAAACGCTCTTTCCAATCATTCTTTTTCATAACTATTAATGGATATTATATCTACTATTAGGATATTTTATTCAACCAATCAGAAACACTTGCATCTGAAGGCATACGCCAATCACCTCTTGGAGATAAATTAACAGAGCCAACCTTTGGTCCATCAGGCATACAATTGCGCTTGAATTGTTGAGAAAAGAAACGAGAATAAAAAACTTTTATCCATTTCTTTACTACTTCTTCTGTATAAACACCTTCAAAGGCTTGTTTTGCCAAGAAGAATATTTTTTCGGGCTTAAAGCCATAGCGTAGCATATAATACAAGAAAAAGTCGTGCAACTCATAAGGCCCAACTAAATCTTCAGTCTTTTGAGCTATCTCTTTTGTTTTGTTCACAGGAAGCAACTCAGGACTTATAGGGGTATCTATTATATCATTTAAAGTATTTCGACTTGCCTCATCAACTCTATTGTCTGCAATCCATTTCACTAAGTGACGCACTAATGTTTTTGGCACACCAGCATTTACCCCATACATAGAAATATGATCGCCATTGTAAGTTGCCCAACCTAAAGCAAGCTCTGATAAGTCGCCCGTACCAACAACTATTCCATTAAGCTTGTTCGACAAATCCATAAGAATTTGTGTTCGTTCCCGAGCTTGAGTGTTTTCGTAAGTTACATCGTGAACATTAGGGTCGTGCTCTATATCTTTGAAGTGCAGCATACAAGCAGCAGTAATATCAATCTCCTTAGTACTTATACCTAACGATTTCATAAGATCGATAGCATTCGAGTAAGTTCTATCAGAAGTTCCAAAGCCCGGCATTGTTACTCCGCAAATCATAGTTCGAGGCAAGCCCAGTTTATCAACAGCTTTAGCGCAAACCAATAAAGCCAGAGTAGAATCTAAGCCTCCCGACACTCCTATTATTAATGATTTACAGTTTATGTGTTTGATACGTTTCACTAATCCCATTACCTGTATAGAGAATATCTCTTCGCAACGCTCTTTGTAATCATCAGCAGAAGGAATAAATGGAGTGGGATTTATCTTACGAATAAGAGATTTATCTTTTGCCGTTTTATTACTCAAACAAACAGAGACTATCTGTCTGCCTTCAACCTCTACAAATGACATTGGTTGTGTTGCAAATGATGTATTTTTTAATCTTTCAGAAGCAATCAAGTCCCAATCTATTTCACTAACAACAAGCTGACTCTCTATCTCAAAACGTTTACTCTCTGCTAAAAGTTTACCATTTTCATACACATACCCATTACCAGCAAACACCGTATCGGTTGTTGATTCTCCAAAACCAGCACTGGCATACACATAAGCCGACAGGCAACGAGACGACTGTTGTGCTAAAAGCGACTTTGTATATTGCTGCTTACCTGCAAGTTCGTTACTTGCCGACAGGTTAAAAATAAGCTTAGCTCCTGCCAAGCTATGATTAGAACTTGGAGGAATAGTAGCCCAAAGATCTTCACAAACCTCTACTGCGAAAAGTTTTTCAGTCTCAACACTACCAAATAATAAGTGATTTCCAAAAAAGACTTTACTTCCTAAATAATATATACTTGTATTCTCGTCAGAATCATAAGACTGAAACCAACGCTTTTCATAAAACTCAGAATAATTAGGAAGATGTTTCTTCGGAACTATACCCAAGACTTCCCCTTTTGCGCAAATAATAGCACAGTTATACAGTTTGCTATTCACTAAAACCGGAGCTCCAACTATGAATATCGTTTCCAAAGCCTTTGTTTCGTTCAAAAGATATTTCAAAACTTTCTGTGTTTCCTCTATAAGATTATGCTGCAAAAACAAATCTCCACAAGAATATCCCGTCAAGCTAAGCTCTGGGAAACAAACTATCCCCACGTTTTGATTACTCGCTTCACATACAAGCTCTTTAATCCTCTCAACATTAAAACTGCAATCTCCAACTTTTACCTCTGGTATAGCTGATGCAACTCTGTAAAACCCATAGTCTACCATATTACTGTGTTGCTTTAATATAGTTTTTCACTGGATAAGCATACATCTCCAAAAGTTTTTCTTCCAAGAATTGTATGTCTTTGTTTTCTATCTCTATTTTAGCTAATTGCGTTTGTTTGTAATTATTAAAAGACTCAACGTCTTTATCAGTATAACTTTCTGTAAAAGCTGAGCCACCCCAAAGTTGGTCATAAGCAACATAATTGTTTGGATACAATTTATAGTTACGATGAATTTCTTTATTGATTATATCTGCTACATCTGCAATTAATTCATTCTTTGGTTTACTTTTATCAAGTTTGTTTAACAAAGACGCTATAGGTTTACCTATTTGAAAGTGAACATTTCCTTTATATCCAGAAATCCCCGTTCCCATATTCAAAAGATCTTCCTCTTGTGTTTTTTTATAATCGGGATTATCTCTTTTTGCCTGAAACTCACGAGCCTTTAGATAATCACAAGGGTCGTACTGATAAGACAAAGACACAGGAGCTATATTTAGTTCTTTAATATTGTTTATAAAATCTCCATCTCCACCCATAGCCAACATCTTCAAAACACTCTCTTGAGTTTTATCGTCAGAATTTTTCGCTCTACCTTCTCTTTGCGCTATCCAAATAGATTCGTGTTTCTCTTTGATTGCAAAATGAATATATTTAGACAAATGAGTAGACACCTCTAACATTTGTCGGATATTAATACCTCTTTTAACTATAAAGCTCTTGTTTAGTCTTACTACATTTTTTATCCAAGGGTACAACAAAAGATTATCTCCTATAGCTATTTCCATAGTGTCAAAACCTTCGGTATCTAACATACAAGCCAAAAGAGCCGCATCTAACACAATATCCCTATGATTAGAAATGTAAATATAACTATTCTCTTTAGATATATTTTCAAAGCCTCCACAATCTATCGAATCTACCGTAGTATGAACAACTTCGAAGAGCCCTCCTCGTATAATTTTATGTTGAAAGTCTTTCTTTGTTTTAACGTCACGAAGCACAGAAGTAAGTTGCTCCCACATTCCCTGAGGGAATTTTGCTTCAATAACAGCCTTAAGATCTTTATCCTCTAAAAGTTCTTTAATAACGTCAGGTACCTCTTCGTCGTAAAACGGGCGTATGTCATCAAATTCGGCATTCTTTTCCATATTACAATTATTTAGTATGATTCGTTTTCAATGATTTCTGTCATTACCTCTTTGATATTCAGCCCTGCCGCTTTTATCTGTTGAGGAATAAAACTTGTAGTGGTCATTCCCGGAGTAGTATTAACCTCCAACATACTAACTTCTCCTTCCTCAGATATAATATAATCTACACGTATGATACCTTTAGCATCTAATATCTGATAGACTCTCTTTGTTAAGTCCTGAATTTCTTTAGTTAAATCGTTTGAGATGCGAGCAGGTGTTATTTCCTCTACACTGGAAGGATTATATTTAGCATCGAAGTCGAAAAACTCATTTTTACTCACTACCTCTGTAATTGGGAGCACCGTAAAATTTCCCTTTGTTTTAAAACAACCACAAGTAACCTCTGTTCCTTTCATAAAACTCTCAATCATTACTTGCTGACCTTCGCCAAAGGCTTCGTTTATAGCTGGTATCAGTTGGTCGGCACTTGTTACCTTGTTAGTTGCAAAGCTCGAACCACCATCGTTAGGCTTAACAAACACAGGAAGTCCTAATTCTTTTAATATTTCATCGACATAAATCATTTGCTTTTGTTGTTCTTTTCTTAAACAAATTGATTTAGCAGTTTTCAAACCAAAACCTCTAAGATAGTTATTGCAGAAATATTTATTAAAAGTAAGCGAGGCAGTCAGTACTCCACAACAAGAATAAGGAACATTAAGCATATCTAAATAGCCTTGAAGTAATCCGTTCTCGCCCGGAGTTCCGTGAATTGTAATGTAAGCAAAATCGAACTTAATGATTTTATCGTTTTCTACAAAGCTAAAATCATTCTTATCTACAGGTATTTCTTTGTTGTCGACTTGCACTATCCATTTATCTTTTGTTACAACAACAACATAACAGTTATATCTTTCTTTATCTATAAATGAATAAATACCTTGAGCACTCTTTAAAGAAATAACCATCTCTGAAGAATAACCTCCTGCAACTATGGCTATATTTTTCTTATTCATAATTATACACATTATAACTTCTCCACTTTTCTATAAGCTGCGACATATCTTCAGGAAGCTGACTCTCGAAATACAATTCCTCTCCCGTTTTAGGGTGAGTAAAGCCCAATGTTTTAGCGTGCAATGTTTGTCGCGGACAAATATCAAAACAATTTTTAATAAACTGTTTATATTTTGAGTTACGGCTACCTTTAAGTATTTCATTTCCGCCGTATCGTTCATCATTAAATATAGTATGCCCTATGTGTTTAGTGTGTACACGAATTTGATGAGTGCGTCCTGTTTCTAATCTACACTCCAACAAAGTAACATAACCAAACCTTTCTAACACTTTATAATGAGTAACCGCAGGTTTCCCCATATCTTCTTCAGCAAAAACAGTCATTTGCATTTTTTCTCGAGGGTGCCTGCCTATATTACCTTCTATTCGACCTTCATCTTCTTTTACATTACCCCAAACAAGAGCCCAGTATCTTCTTTTAGTTGTTCTATTGAAAAATTGAAGTCCAAGATGAGTTTTCGCATCGGGGTTTTTAGCTATAACCAATAAACCTGAAGTATCTTTATCTATACGATGTACCAAGCCCAAACGAGGATCTCTCGCATCATAAGAGTCTGTGTCTTTTAAGTGCCAAGCAATAGCATTAACTAAAGTACCCGTATAGTTTCCGTGACCTGGGTGCACCACTAATCCTGGAGGTTTATTGATAACCATAAGGTCATCATCTTCGTAAATTATATCTAAAGGAATATCTTCTGGAATAATTTCAAGTTCTCGTCGAGGTCTATCCATTACAACAGTAACAACATCTAAAGGCTTTACCTTATAATTAGATTTTACTGGAGTATTATTCACCAATACATATCCTGCATCGGCAGCCATTTGTATTCTATTACGGGAAGCTCCCGTTATTCTATCTACAAGAAATTTATCTATTCTAAGGAGAGACTGACCTTTATCTGCTACGAATTTATAATGTTCGTACAGTTCGTCTTCTGTATCTTCTTGAAAAGAAAGATTTTCTTCATAGTCTTCTATATGTTCTTTTTGTATATCCATAAAGTATTAAAACCAAGATTCTTCTGTAGAAAATTCAGGAATTGAATCAACTTCTATCAACTCTTCTTCTATTTCACCCGAACTCACAATTAAGGAGATTGAAGTGCTTGCATTTACTTTGCTTCCAGGCTCTAACTCCTCATCATTCACTTCTAAACGCAACACTAAATCTCTGTATGCACCCGGAACATATTTTACTTCCACAACATCAAACCCTACCGACTTAAGCATAGCCAAAGCCTGTCGCTGCGACATATCTTGAACTGCAGGAATTATCAACATTTGTGCAGTGAAAGCATTTATAGTTATATAGATTGTTCTACCCTCTTTAACATTAGTTCCTACTGGTGGCACCGTTTCGAGGATACTTCCTGGCACTTTGTTCTTCACAAAGGTAGAATCTACAACTTCGTATTTCAAAGTTTTCTGCTCTAACAAAGGAGCGGCATCTACAACCTGCATCCCTTTTACATCTGGCACCATTACTTGCTGTCCATGATTAGTGTAACTGTCTAACCATTTAAGCGTAGCATATATAAGGATAAGAACAATAGCTATAGCTAACAGCAGGTTCTTTACAAATATATTATTGAAAAAATTTAGAATCTTCATTGTATAATTAGTTACTACTCTCTGCAAAAATAATAAGAAAAAACGTATATGAATATAAAAAGGGAATAAACTTTTGGCTTATTCCCTTTTATATGTCTGGATCGAACGAATATTATCCGTTGTATTCGTCAGATACTGATAATTTTTTGCGACCTTTAGCTCTACGTGAAGCTAATACTCTACGACCGTTTGCAGTTTCCATTCTACTACGGAATCCGTGTTTATTTTTTCTTTTTCTGTTCGAAGGTTGAAATGTCCTTTTCATATCTATATATATATTTATTATTATTTCACTTGTTTATCGGGTCGCAAAGGTAAAACTAATTTTTCAAAAGAACAAATAATGTTTTTGTTTTTGTTACTTATTTTCTAAAATTGGGAAAAACCATACGTAAATGAATGTTAATAAGCACTTGACAAATACCTTTTTATTTTGTATCTTCGTGTTAACAAATTGCATAAGCTGCCAAGAGATAATCTTTGGCGGCTTTTTTTGTACTGTGCACCTGAGAAATTCCGGTGTTTTCCGACACAGAACTCAGTGAGTTTAAAGGTGAAAGACACTGATATTTTTCAGAATTACACTGAGTTATTGAAAAAAGGCGGTATTGCGCCAAGGACACACAGTAAGAGCAAAAATACAAACAGTTAAACATTCCAAAATAGAGTTAAAGTTGAAATCTCAACGACTCCACTTTTTCTAATTTACTCTTGAGCTTTTCGGCTTCTCCTTTTCGTATACGGAGAATCATTTCGCAATCCATCTCAAATTTTTGTGATATTATTTGAGGGTTATCCTCTTTTATTATCTTCATTACACCATTAAGGAAAGGATATTCAAAAGCAATACAAATATCTTCATCTACTGTTTTTTCTATAATATTTGCATTAAGGATAGCATCTTGTGCGGCAGCTCGATAGGCAACTATAAGCCCTGAGGTTCCAAGCTTTACCCCTCCGAAATATCTAACTACTATAACAAGAATATCAGTCAGTTCGTTAGAATTAATAACTCCAAGTATTGGTTTTCCTGCTGTCGACGATGGTTCGCCGTCGTCGTTTGCTCGAAATTGCAAACGTTCGGCTCCCAACATATAAGCCCAACAAACGTGACGAGCATCGTAATATTTCTTACGATGCTCATCTACTATCTCTTTTACCTCTTCGGGAGTTCGCACAGGCACAGCTATAGATATAAACTTACTTCTTTGTTCGGTAATATATCCCTCCGCTATACCTGATATGGTTTTATAACTATCCACTTATCTTTACTAACTACCCGCAATGTTGGTAAACTATAATCCTTAATAAGCTCTTGCAAACACAACTCTTTGCGCCGACGGTTTTCCTGTTACCATATCAACACCTGGAGTTGTATCTCCTTCTAAAGGAATACAACGAATGGTTGCTTTTGTCTCTTCTTTTATTCTCTCTTCTGTTTCAGGAGTTCCGTCCCAATGAGCCAACACAAAGCCTCCTTTTTCTATCTTTTCTTTAAACTCTTCGTAAGTATCTGCAGTTGTTGTATTAGCTGCTCTATAATCTAAAGCTTTTTGATATATATTTTGTTGTATATCATCAAGAAGATTCTTTACATAAGTAGCAATTCCGTCTACCGAAACAGTTTCTTTAGTAAGTGTATCTCTGCGTGCAACCTCTATAGTTCCGTTTTCTAAGTCGCGTCCGCCCATTGCTAAGCGCACAGGCACTCCTTTTAGTTCGTATTCGGCAAACTTCCACCCTGGCTTTTTATTCTGAGAGTTGTCGTATTTCACCGACACTCCCAACGATTTAAGCTCTTTTACAATCTCTTCCACCTTCTCATTTATTGCATTCAAGCCTTCTTCGTTCTTATAAATAGGAACAATAACAACTTGATATGGTGCTAATTTCGGTGGCAATACCAAACCATTATCGTCAGAATGCGACATAATCAAAGCTCCCATTAGGCGAGTAGACACTCCCCAAGAAGTAGACCAGACATATTCGCGCTTTCCTTCTTTGTTTAAGAATTGAACATCGAATGCTTTTGCAAAGTTTTGTCCTAAGAAGTGAGAAGTACCAGCCTGCAAAGCTTTACCGTCTTGCATAAGAGCTTCGATACAGTAAGTATCTAAAGCACCAGCAAAGCGTTCGTTAGCCGATTTCACGCCTTTAATTACTGGCACTGCCATATAGTTTTCGGCAAAATCGCCATAAACGTGAAGCATTTTAACTGTTTCTTCTATCGCTTCTTCCTTTGTTGCGTGTGCAGTATGACCTTCTTGCCAAAGAAACTCAGCCGTACGAAGAAACAAACGAGTACGCATTTCCCAACGAACCACATTCGCCCATTGATTTACTAATATAGGAAGGTCGCGGTACGACTGTATCCAATTCTTATATGTATTCCAGATAATAGTTTCTGAAGTAGGACGCACTATAAGTTCTTCTTCTAACTTAGCTTCTGGGTCTACAACAACACCACTACCTTCTGGATCGTTCTTTAATCTATAATGAGTAACTACGGCACACTCCTTTGCAAATCCTTCAACGTGGTCGGCTTCTTTACTAAGGAATGATTTCGGGATAAACAACGGGAAGTAAGCATTAACGTGACCCGTCTCTTTAAACATATCGTCTAACTGACGCTGTATCTTTTCCCAGATTGCATAACCGTAAGGTTTAATAACCATACAGCCTCTAACAGCCGAATTTTCTGCCAAGTCGGCCTTTATCACCAAATCATTATACCACTGCGAATAATTTTCACTTCGAGGGGTAAGTTCTTTAATCTCCTTTGCCATTGTTTAACTTTATTAATTCTTTTGAAAGCACAAAAGTACAAAATTATTATGTAATTTTGTATCTTTGAATTTTCTAATTAATATGGCAAAAAGGAAACCCACAACAGACACAAAGAAAGAGAACTCTCCTTCAAAGCTTAAAAGGCTTAAAACATTCTTCAAAAGCAGCGCTACACATTATATAATAGGACTGTTTATTCTGCTATTTGCAATATACGCAGGCATCTCTATGCTTTCGTTTTTCTTTACTGGCGCAGCAGACCAAAGTAAAGTAGAAGGGCTATACTTGTTTCACTCCGACACTATTCAAGGTATAGAAAACTGGACTGGTATGAGAGGTGCTATACTTAGCAATATACTTATGAACGAACTGTTTGGGGTGGCTACATTCTTTTTATTATTGTTTGTTGTATTAGTAGCTCTTCGATTAATGAAAGCTAAATATGTTCCTTTACTTAGAGCTTTTATTATATATACCTCTCTTATGATATGGACTTCTGTAGCTGTAACTTTCTTCTTCGGAAGTTTATTCAAAAACACAGCTTTATATATAGGAGGTAAACACGGATTTATTATCTCCGATTTACTTACTGCAAACTTCGGACTACCTGGCGCATTCTTTATTATACTATTAGTATTCATTATTATAATGATTATAGTAAATGCTAATACTATTCCTTTCTTAACTAAGTTATTTAATCTAACTCCAAGGATACCTAAATGGAAAATTAAGAAGAAAGAAGAAAGAAGCGAAAAGAAAGAAGAACAAGTTAACAACGATATAGAGTTTATCGACACTACTCCTGAAATTCTTGTTGAAGACAAAACTCAAGAAGAGAAACCTTTTATTCTTGAAGGCACTGAAGAAAACACCCTCGACACTAACATTGAGGATTTCGAGATTACAAATACTTTAGATAACGAAGAACAATATACGCCTGAAGAAGAGGTAAACAAACCTATCACTCCTATCTCTCCTGAAGAGGAAGAGGAGGAAGAGTACAAACGTTTACTTGCTGAATTAGGAGTTTACGACCCTACTTTAGATCTTTCGGACTATAAATATCCGTCGTTAGACCTTCTTAAGAAATACGACAACAACGACACTCAGGTTAATTACGAAGAACAAACCGAGAACAAAAACAAGATTATCAACACTTTAGACAATTATGGCATAAAGATAAAATCTATAAAGGCAACTGTAGGTCCAACAATAACTCTTTACGAAATTGTTCCTGCTGAAGGTGTTAGAGTTTCTAAGATAAAGAATCTCGAAGATGATATAGCTTTGAGTTTGGCTGCTATAGGTATTCGTATTATAGCTCCAATGCCTGGTAAAGGAACTATAGGTATTGAAGTTCCAAACAAAGATGCAAAGATTGTATCTATGCATTCAATATTATCTTCTCGCAAATATCAAGAGTCGAAACACGAACTGCCTGTCGCTTTAGGTAAAACCATTACCAACGAAGTATTTATGGTAGATTTAGCAAAAGCCCCTCACTTACTCGTAGCTGGTGCTACCGGACAAGGTAAGTCGGTCGGACTGAATGCTGTTATTACATCTCTTCTTTACAAGAAACACCCTGCCGAACTTAAATTTGTTCTTATCGACCCTAAAATGGTAGAGTTCAGCATTTATTCTGTTATAGAGAAACACTATTTAGCAAAACTGCCAGATTCTCAACACGCCATAATTACCGACTTCACTAAGGTAGTTCATACTCTAAATTCTCTAACAAGAGAGATGGACGACAGATACGAACTTCTTCAAAAAGCTGGGTCGCGTAATGTATTAGAGTATAACGAAAAATTTAAGAACAGAAGACTTAACCCTGAAAAGGGGCATAAGTTTATGCCTTATATAGTTGTTATAATAGACGAGTTTGGAGATTTAATTATGACTGCTGGGAAAGATATAGAACTTCCTATTGCTCGTATCGCACAAAAGGCTCGTGCGGTTGGCATACATATGGTTATTGCTACTCAACGTCCTACAACAAATATTATCACTGGTACTATTAAGGCAAACTTCCCTGCGAGAGTTGCATTTAGAGTTACATCTATGATAGACTCACGAACAATTCTCGACAGTCCGGGTGCTAATCAATTAATAGGTCGAGGAGATTTATTATACTATCAAGGCAGCGAAATGACTCGTGTTCAATGTGCTTTCGTAGACACACCTGAGGTAGATAGAATATCAAAACACATAGGCACTCAAAGAGGTTATCCTACTGCATTTGAGCTTCCTGAATATGTAAGCGAAGACGGAGAAGACAAGGGCGAATCTATTGATCTTGCCGACAAAGACCCTATGTTTGAAAAAGTAGCTCGCTTAATTGTAATTCACCAATCGGGATCTACTTCTCTTATACAACGTAAATTTTCTATAGGATATAACAGGGCTGGTCGCTTAATGGATCAATTAGAAGCCGCAGGCATTGTTGGTCCGGGGCAAGGAAGTAAAGCTCGCGAAGTTTACGTTTCCGACGAATATCAATTAGAACAAATATTGCAATCATTAGATTAAGGTTATGATTATGAGAATAAAAACATTATTACTACTGCTACTTATAAGCACTGTTACTTTTGCCCAAAAAGACGCAAAAGCTAAATCTTGGTTAGACAAAACTTCCGATACATTCGCCGAAGCTAAAGATATGTCGATATTGTTTTCTATGAACATTAAAAACTTGGACGATAACATAAGCGAAAGTTTTGAGGGCTCAATAAATATTAAAGGTGCTAAATTCCATTTAGACACTCCCGAGATGGAAGCTTGGTTCGACGGTAAAGTACAATGGGTGTTGCAAAAGGCTTGGGGAGAAGTAAGTATTAACGAACCAAGTAAAGAAGAAGTTCAAGCTATCAATCCTATTACTATTTTCAATCTATACAAAGCGGCTTGCAACTACAAATACATAGGAGAAAAGAAAGACGCTAAAGGACAAGCAGTTCACGAGATAGAGTTAACACCTATCGACAAGAAAAGCGAGATGAATAAAATAATTATTCAAATAAATCCTATAGACTCTCTACCCGTTAAGATTCAAATAACTTACAATAGTAATATAGAAAACATTATTCACATTAATAACTATAAAAAGAATCAGAAGTTATCCGACAGTTCATTCGTATTCAATGCGGTTAAATATCCTGATGCTGAAATTATAGATCTTAGGTAATTATGAAAACAGAAAAAGTACAATGTCTTATCGTAGGCTCTGGGCCTGCAGGTTACACAGCAGCGATATATGCTTCGAGAGCAAATCTTAAACCAGTGTTGTATCAAGGAATGCAGCCTGGAGGTTTACTAACTATGACTTCTGAGATAGAAAACTTCCCTGGTTACCCTACCGGAACATCAGGCTTCGACTTAATGGAAGACTTAAAGAAACAAGCGGAACGCTTTTGCGCCGACATACGCATAGGAGTTGTTACTCACTGCGACCTTTCGCAACGTCCTTACAAAGTAACTATCGACAACACTACTGTTGTTGAAACAGAAACTCTTATTATTTCAACAGGTGCTTCTCCTAAAATGTTAGGCATTCCTGATGAAATCAAATATGCAGGCAAAGGAGTATCAGTATGCGCTACTTGCGATGGTTTCTTTTACCGCAAAAAAGTTGTAGCTGTAGTTGGCGGTGGAGACTCAGCTTGCGAAGAAGCTTTATATTTAGCTTGTCTTGCCTCTAAGGTTTACCTTATTGTAAGAAAAGACCATTTAAGAGCTTCTCAGATAATGCAAGATAGAGTTTTAGAGAATCCTAAAATTGAAATCCTTTTCAACACAAACACCCTCGGCTTATTCGGAGAAGACGGAGTTGAAGGCGCTAAGCTTGTTCGCAACATCAATACTCCTGAAGAAGAAAATTTCGAAATAAACATAGATGGATTCTTTTTAGCTATAGGACACAATCCTAACTCTGAGATATTCAAACACTATTTAGAAGTAGACGATCACGGGTTTATCAAAACTCAGTGGGGAACGACTCGCACTAAAATACCCGGAGTGTTTGCTGCCGGTGATGTAGCAGATCCTAACTACCGCCAGGCGATAACTGCTGCAGCCAGTGGTTGTATTGCTGCAATAGAAGCAGAAAGGTATCTTACAATGATGGATATTAAGAAATAAAAAGGAAGTAATAATCTATTTGTTATTATTGTAGTCTTTAATAATACCGTCTCGCAACCAATTAGCTAATGCTTGACGATTATTAACTTCTAAATAACGCTTTTGATTAACAACATTCTGCATATTTGCCAATTCGGCATAGGTAGAAACTATATTTGTGTTTCTCAACACATGAAGATTTCGGTATATAACACTTCCTGTAAAAGGATTACCTCGTCTGTGGGGCTGTTTGTTATAAGAAGCCTTTAATGTTTCGCATAAAGTTTCGCTAAACGCCTTGCCTTTATTTCCATAATGATAAAAATAAACATCTAAAGGAAGCTTATCATCGCGACTATCTAAATGTATAAAGATAGCTCGTTGATAAGTTTCTTTTGTTTTTTTGCTCAACTCTGTAATAGTTTCACAACGTTGAATAAGTCGCTCTAATTGTGCCTTCGGAATAGTTTTACCCATACAAGTTTCGGTATCGGCTGTTCTTTTTAATATTCGCTCATCTCTTATTCCATCTTTACTATCTTGTATAATAATATGCACCGTTGCACCTTGCACCAACAGATTACGAGCTAAACGCAAC
Source organism: Dysgonomonadaceae bacterium PH5-43 (assembly GCA_029916745.1). Lineage (NCBI taxonomy): Bacteria > Pseudomonadati > Bacteroidota > Bacteroidia > Bacteroidales > Dysgonomonadaceae > Dysgonomonadaceae bacterium PH5-43. The sequence goes on from JARXWK010000028.1 coordinate 21,076, forward strand.
ATTATATCGTAAGCATATTCTGCTTCGTGAACAAACTTTCCTTCTGCTTTTATCATAGCTCCCGGGTCGGGACCGCCGTGTCCACTAACAAGATAAATACACGCTCCTTCTAAAACTTTAGATTCAACAGTGTACGTTTCATAACCCTTACCAAACAACGGTTCTTTATACTCCTTCCCTACTACTTTTCCTCTTTCAGCCACTTGTTTTTCTTTAGATGGCAGTTTATACTCCACACCTAATATTAAAGTTTTGTCTTTGGTAAATTTACCTTTGTTTATTCGCACAAACTCTCCTAAATCTTCGTATGTATAACCATATCTGATTAACATATTAATCGAACCCTCACCCTTAAGAGGCGTTGCTTTTTCTTGCGCTGTCGCACCAAAAGAGAATACAAAAACAATAAAAAGAAGTATATATTTTATTTTCATCAATTATAATTTAATTTATCGAGGCAACAAACTTATATAAAAATCGACGAACGGCAAAATTTTTTATAATTATTACTGTGCAACAAAACACTCTTAGCTATCTCATAAGCACCCTTGTCGTTGTTATAATAGAGGCGAGTTGTTTGTTAGTAGATACCCCTCGTCGTTGTTACTAGATAGGCGAGGTGCTTCTTAGTAGAGACCCGATGCAGCTCTTTATAGAACCTCCCAATCTCTCTTAGTAGAACCACCCCGTCGTTCTTAGTAGAGACACCTCGCCTATCTAGTAACAACGACGAGGGGTATCTACTAAGAGAGACGACCCTAAGTGAAGCTTTTTTTTTGAACTAAGAACTAAGAGTGAAGAACTAAGAACTGGCGCGAAGCGTTGCAAAATAGCAAAGCACGCCACGCCCCTTATAATTCCAGATTTTTTTGTATCTTTGTCTTCATAAAATACAGACATACAAATAATGGATAATTATATAGTTTCAGCAAGAAAATACAGACCTTCGAATTTTCATTCGGTAGTAGGGCAAAAATCTTTAACTACTACTCTAAAAAATGCAATTCAAAGTAATAAGTTAGCTCACGCTTACTTGTTTTGCGGACCAAGAGGAGTCGGTAAAACTACTTGTGCTCGTATTTTTGCTAAAACTATTAATTGTTTATCTCCACTTCCCGATGGAGAGGCTTGTAACGAATGTGAATCTTGTAAAGCTTTTAACGACAACCGTTCGTACAATATCTATGAATTAGATGCTGCTTCTAATAACTCGGTCGATGATATTCGTTCGCTAACCGACCAAGTAAGAATACCTCCTCAAATAGGAAAGTATAAAGTTTATATTATTGATGAGGTGCATATGCTAACTACTCAGGCGTTTAATGCTTTCCTTAAAACATTGGAAGAACCTCCTCATCACGCTGTATTTATATTGGCTACAACAGAAAAGCATAAAATTATTCCTACTATTTTATCTCGTTGTCAGACTTACGACTTTAATCGTATAAGCATAAATGACATTGTAGAATATTTAGAATATGTTGCAAGTAGCGAAAATATTACTGTAGAAAAAGAAGCTCTTAATACTATTGCTCAAAAAGCCGATGGGGGAATGCGTGATGCGCTTTCTATATTCGACCAAATAGTTAGTTTTTCTGGAGGAAATGTTACATATCAGTCGGTGTTAGAAAACCTGAACGTTCTCGATTACGAATACTATTTCAAGCTAACGAAAGAGATGCTCGATGGCAATGTTAGCAATAGTTTACTTATATTTAATGAAATATTAAAGAAAGGATTCGACGGACAACTTGTGGTATCTGGCTTAGCAAACTTCATTCGCGATGTTTTGATTTGCAAAGATGCGCAAACAATACAACTATTCGAGGTGGGGGAAGCTGTAAAATCTAAATACACCGAACTGGCTCAAATTTGTAGTAATGAGTTTTTATACGAAGCTCTTAAATTAAGCAACGAATGCGATCTTAATTACAGAATAAGTAAAAACAAACGGCTACTCGTTGAAATACTTTTAATAAGAATATGTCAATTAAATCATCAACCACTAACGGGTGATGACAAAAAAAAAATAGAGATTAAGCCTTTAGTTGCTCCTACTAATATAAATACAGAAGTAGCAACCGCAACACCTAAGGAGACGAAACAAGCAACTCCTAATACTGTAAACATACAGCAACCTGAAATAACAAAGAGTTCTGCTCTTCCTAATAAACAAGGTGTGATTACTAATAATCCCTTGCGCATATCTGTGAAGCAACAGAAAACTACAAAAGAGGAAGAAGCTACAACTAAAGATAAGGCTGAACAAGTTACTTTTGCCAACCAACCTTTCAGCGAAGAAGATTTAATAAGAGCTTGGAAAGAATATGCAGAAATCGAAGACAATGCTCACTTCAAAAACACAATACTAAATTCAGCAATAAAGCTGGAAGAAGGGAATAATGTAATTGTTTCTATTTACAACGAAGGACAACAAGAACAGTTTGAAGAAAAAAATCAAATAATAAAACGATTCTTAGCAGAGAAGCTTAACAACAATCAGATAAACTTAATTACACAAATCACTGAAAACAAAAAAGAATTTACCCCTTTTTTAAGCAGGGATAAATTCAATTATATGGTAGATAAAAATCCTAAGTTGCAAAACTTAGTAGACGGCTTTAATCTACGGCTTGATTAACCATATCTAAAACTCCAGCCTTGCGGAAAGATTTTTCTATCTTATCAAGAGCGTAATCTAATTGGTCGAAAGTATGAGTTGCCATTAAAGAGAAACGTATCAACGTATCTGCTGAAGCTACAGCAGGAGACACTACTGGATTAACAAATATACCTTCGTCGAACAACTTAGTTGTAATTGCAAAAGTTTTGTCGTTATCTCTAATAAACAAAGGAATTATAGGAGTTGAAGTATGTCCTATTTCAAAACCTCTTTCTTTAAATTGAGTTAGAGCATAATCAGTAAGTTTCCATAAGTGTTCGATACGCTCTGGCTCATTTATCATAATATCTAATGCTGCACTCGCTGCCGCTGTTGCTGCTGGAGTATTACTTGCACTAAATATATATGAACGAGCATTATGCCTTAAATAATTAACAACCGCTTCCGAACCTGCTATAAAACCTCCAATAGAAGCTAACGACTTACTGAAAGTACCCATTATTAAGTCTACATCAGGAAGAAGACCGAAATGATCTGCGGCTCCACGCCCCTGACGCCCTAACATTCCTATACCGTGAGCTTCGTCGACCATTACATTAGCATCGTACTTCTTAGCCAATCGAATAATTTCGGGAATATTAGCTATATCGCCTTCCATACTAAACACTCCATCGGTTACAATAAGTTTTACCTTGTTAGGTTCACATTTCTGCAACTGACGTTCGAGCGACTCCATATCATTATGCTTAAACTTCAACTTTTGAGAAAAAGAAAGTCTATGACCTTCAATAATTGAAGCGTGATCTAACTCGTCCCAAAGGATATAATCTTCACGCCCAGTCATACAAGAAATAACGCCCTGATTTACTTGAAAACCAGTAGAGAAGGTAATCGCATCGTCTTTTCCTAAAAACTTTGCTATCTTCTTTTCCAGTTCTATATGTATATCAAGAGTCCCGTTCAAGAAGCGACTTCCCGCCATTCCTGTTCCGTACTTTTTTGTAGCCTCAATAGCTGCCTCTTTAACTTTGGGGTGATTAGTTAAGCCTAAGTAAGCGTTCGAACCGAACATTAATACTTTTTTGCCATTAATGACCACTTCTGTATCTTGGTCACTTTCGATAACTCTGAAATAAGGGTAAATGCCCGCTGCTTTCGCTTTTTGAGGAGCATCGTACGCTCTTAGTTTATTATCTAATAGATTCATATTAATACATTAAATTAGTTTATTTTTGTCATGTATTACTGCTTCTTCAATTACTCCGAAAAAAGCAGGCTGCAAAGGTAATAAATTATTTGAAATAAAAGTTCGCTTCTAACAAAAATGATATACTTTTGCAAAGAATAATGTTTACTAATATGTTGTTTCAAAGAACAGAAATATTACTTGGAAGTCATTTAATGAACTCTATCTCGCAATGTAAGATTATCTTATTTGGAGTTGGGGGAGTTGGGGGTTGGTGTGCCGAATGTTTAGTGCGAACTGGTTTCAAAAACATAACTATTGTTGATGATGATGTGGTTATGGAATCGAATATAAATCGACAATTGCCAGCAAGTATAAATACGTTGGGATTACCCAAAGTTGAGGTTCTAAAAGAACGGTTCCTTAGTATCAACCCCGACGCAAATATCATAGCTTTACAGAAACGATATACGCCCGAATCCTCTCACGAGTTCAACCTCGACAGTTTCGACTTCATTATTGATGCTATAGACAGCCTTAAAGATAAGGCTCACTTAATTTTATCGGCGTGCAACACAGAAGCGACACTCCTTTCGTCTATGGGTGCAGCTCTAAAATTAGATCCTACAAAGATTAAAACAACTGAGTTTTGGAAAGTTAAAGGCGATCCGTTAGCGCGTGCTTTACGCCAACACTTCAAGAAATGTGGTAAATTTCCTTCCCGAAAGTTTCAATGTGTATATTCGGAAGAAAGATTATCTAACAAAATTGCCGATAAAGCCAACGGCACTGTTATGCATATCACTGCAAGTTTCGGATTAATGCTTGCATCTTCTATAGTTCAGGAAATTATAAAAAGAGATGCTCAATAAATAAAAATTAGTAGACACTCTTATTCGACATTTCTTCAATCAACATTGGTTGTCTGAATTTAAAATACAACCAATAGCTATTTTGATATTTCTTGGTTAGGGCATCAAATTTCCTACTATTCTTCTTTGCTTCTGTCATTTCCTTATTAAACTGCACAAAGCTCTCCAACGATTTATATGGAATATTATATCTCTCAACCAAATCCTCCCTATCATTATAGACCAATATAATAAGAGCTTCTTCAAATACTTTCGGCATAGTAGTATAATGCATATTAAGGTAATAGTTGTCCATTAAATCTTGGAGTTCAAATAAATTCTTTCTTAAAAGCAAAAAAGCGGCAGTGTATTCAAACACCTTTCGATTATCAGGATTAAGTTTCATCAAAGAAAAAAGATTCTGCTCTTGAGTTTCAGCATTAAAGAAGAAATTATTGTACTCTAATTGCTCAGGGAAATTTGGAATATTACAAGTAGAGTCTTCAAGAAGAGTCTCGAACTGAATACGCTGTTCCTTTGCCCAGTCTTTATAAATAGGCGATTTCTCAAAAAGCTTTATATATTTTTCAAATCCTTCGACATCTTTTCTTATTATATTCGTTTGCACAATACGTTTCATAGCTTTCGCGCTATGTTCATACGGACTGGTTACCATTGATTCAAAAGCACACATCTCAGCAATAGCAGGAACTCCTAACCTATAATAAAACTCACCTATTGCAAACGTAGTATTAAAATGCAGTTTCCATGAATCAAACAAACCATAAGTACCTGTTTGTCTATATTCGAATAAATTATTAATCAACTCTCCCCTTTCGGAAAATGCTATATTTCTAAAATAAGTAAAAAGAGGGTTGTCTTTCTCTTGAATATCATTTGTCAATTCAAGAACTTTGTCCCAATTAGCATTTTCAACCTCATAACTCACTTGTGATAATTTTTCTATATCCTTTTTATTGAAATTGTTAATCCCCTTAGCTGCGATTCCTAATATGATTGCAAAATTCAAAAATAACAGCAAAGGGAGTTTCAATCCAAGCAATTTAGGCATTTTGAGCAGCAACAACCAAATAGCAAATATTACAGGAATAGCAATCCACAAAACAGTGTATGATTTAATTGGCACGTCCATCACAAAAGGAGTAAGGGATAAGTAAGCCTCTTTCAAAGACACTACATATATATATTTGTAAGCAATAAAAGGCAACAAACAAACTGTAAAAAGCATTAAGAATAGAGTAAGATAAGTATGTTTTTTAGAAAAAGCTTCATCTATTAGTATTAATAATAATAATATAAAGCAATTACCTCCTGCAATAAAATAAGTTAACATTAAGAAAAAGACTCCTAAGATATGCTTATATTCTTCATAACATATGTATATAAGAAAAAATAAAATGGGTAAGATCATACCCCAAAGATGATAAAGCAAGAAAAATGCTCCATTAGAGTCATTATATACAAACAAGCTCAACAAAGGAAGAATTAAAGGCAAAGAAAAATATTTATAAATATCATCATATCGCCTACAGATATTTAAAAAAGTCAAGCTTAAAATAAGATTACTTAAAGTAAATATAATTACACCTCCCAATGGGTAGTGGTAGCTCTGTGTTAGAAAAGAAGAAAAATAGCGCAATAATCCGCCTGGGGCATCAATAAAAGATTGGAAATAAGCTATATCAGTTCTAAATAACTGTATATCTAATTGGTATTGAAAAATATGGTATTGAAAACACAAATAAGAAACGAATGCAGAAAGGCAAATAAAAGACAATAATGCAATCCAAAAAGAAATAGCATAGACATTTATTCGATTTAATTTAGTATCCATATCTTATTGTTAAACAAAGCGTAAAGATAATTCTTATAGTAATAAAAAAAAAGAGTCTTGTATAAAAATATATACAAGACTCTCTTAAAAAGATGGCGGCTACCTACTCTCCCACAACATGCAGTACCATCGGCGCAATCGGGCTTAACTTCTCTGTTCGGAATGGGAAGAGGTGGAACCCCGACGCTATAACCACCTAAATATCATTTAAGTGAAGAACGAAGAGTGAAAAGTGAAGAAATTAAGTAAATCTTAATACTTTTTCCTCTGTTCTTTGTTAATAACATACGGTAAATAAACAAGAAACACTAAGAGTGTATATCTTCGCGAAAGATAAGTCGTTCAGGTAATTAGTACTACTCGGCTATGACA
>JARXWK010000029.1 GCA_029916745.1 Dysgonomonadaceae bacterium PH5-43
GGTAAGTCCTTTCGCTTACCAATGGGTATGCTGTGGACTTAAATGAGAATACGAAGAATATGAATATACAATAACTTAAACGAAACTCAGGTTAAGAGCAACAAGGGGTATCTACTAAGAGCGACTGGGGGTATATACTAAGAGCGGCGAGAGGTATATACTAAGAAGCAACTCACCTCTTTACTAACAACAACCAGAGGTATATAATAAGAAAGGCAAGGAAGTTCCTATTAACTCCCTTGCCTTCTTTTATTAAGATTGTTTTCTTCTAAAACGAAGTAACGATAAAATTTACTTAGTAAATTTATGAGTACGCATAGCATGTGCAGTTTCAACAACTGCAAGATACGCCCCCTTTGGTTGCCCTTTCATCGAAATCTTAGCCATTCGCTGCGATGCAGGTAATAAAGCATTAGATATTTTAGCACCCCCTAAATTAATAACTGTGATAAGAGTTTGCTCCGCTGTCGCTCCGTTATAAATCAACTCATCAGATACTCTGTCGAAATATATATCTCCTTTTATAGAAGATATATTATTCTTAATCCCTGTTTTTATCTTATTCTTAAACGAAAATCTAAGTTTGTATTTATAAGTTCCACTTGAAGGGCATTTATATTTATCTTCCGTACCTGGGCCACAACTTCCATTACCCAAACCTCGTTGCAAATAGTCGAAATGGGCAAGAGTTGATTTTTCTTCTACTAAATCCCAAGGGTGAAGAATATTTTTAGTAAATTGGGTTTCATCGTAGTGAGATAATGAAAATCCTACCTGCCCTTCTGTTTCTATATAAAGAGAATCGTTAGTTGCAGGGTCTACCAAAATAAGTTCGCGTAAATCCATTCGGTTACCCATACTCTGTGGGTGAGAATAATGTTCGAACATATCTGTTATAGTAGTCGTGTATCGTCCTAAGAATGACGCTTGCTGACGGTCGATATAGTTTTCCCAAGGACCACGAGCATAATACTCTACATTTTCAAATCCTTCGGGGAACGTCATCGCCAATCCTATTCGACGAAGTTCAGCAACTGCTGGTTTGAAAGTAACCTCCATATCTACCACTCCACACGCCATTATTGTATACACAATAGAATAAGGACATTTAGTACCTGTGAAATCTACCGTAACAACACAAGTCTTTTCATCATCAGAAAGCGACGTAGTCATTTTACCTCCTGTTGTTCCGTTTTTAGTATCTCCGTTTTTATCGTTTTCTATCCACAAGAAATTGTTATACTTAGGACCTTTTCCTTGCTCTATAATATTTTTGCCGTGCATAGACCATTTATTTAATTTACCCGAAGAACGAGTAAATTCCATCTTAAGGTTACTACTTTCAATGATAGTTCTTGCCACACCTGTGGTTATAGTAAGTTTTTCATCTGTACCAGCAGTCAATACAGGTAGAGTTTCTTTTCTACTTTGCAATAAGAACTGTTCATCAGCCACAGGATAATCCTTATCCAAGCTCAGTGTGTTTTCCTTCAAGCAAACTTGGAAGTTAATATTATATTCAGCTTTCATATCACTTATAGCAGTGGCAAAAGGAACATCTATTGTACAAGTATTATCTGGCGCTGTAGCTGGAATATCTAACTTTCCAGTTTCTATAACTCTTCCGTCTTTTAACACCGAATAGACTAAATAGAACTGGTCGAGGTTAGTGAAGTCGTATTTATTTTTAAGTTGCAACTTTTTAGTTGATTTGTTGAAGTTCGTAAATTTCACGTATTGATAAACGTGTTTCACTTCAGTAAGTTTAGGAGTCCAAGCGCGGTCGGCGGTAATAATTCCGTTATTCATAAAGTTGCCTTGATGTGGACCTGGATAATCATATCCCGAGAAGAAATAATTAAATCCTTTTTTCGTAAACTCGCCTCTTTTTATAGCAGCAGGGTCATAAATACCTTGATCTACCCAATCCCAGATACAACCTCCAATACCGTTAGCACTACCTTCTATAATATCCCAAATATCTTGTAAGTTACCAACAGAATTTCCCATAGCGTGAGCATACTCACACATAAAATAAGGCTTCCCATTAGAGAATGTTTTAGAATTATATGTTACACTTCCCAGATTTTGATACATCACTGAATAAATATCAGTATTGTGAACTCCTTTGCCTGATTCTCTGGTTGCACCTTCGTAATGAATAGGGCGAGAATCAAGAGCTCTTGCTGCTGCGTAAGTTGCAGCAAAGTTTGGTCCGTTAGAAGACTCATTACCTAACGACCAGAATATTACCGATGGGTGGTTACGATCGCGAAGAACCATACGCACTGTTCGGTCTACATATTGAGGAGTCCAAGATGGGTCGTTAACCATATCTCCGTTATCTGCCCAGTTTTTATGACATTCAACATCTGCTTCGTCCATTATATACAATCCATAATAGTCGAACATTGCATACATCTTTGGTTGACGAGGATAATGACTTGTTCTTATAGTATTAACATTACCTTGCTTCATCAAGAAAATATCTTTCAACATTGTTTCTTCGTCGAACGTACGACCAAGCAATGGATGTGTATCTTGAGTGTTTACACCCTTGAAGTAAACTTGTTTACCATTTACATACACTAAAGTTCCTTTGATTTTCACATCGCAGAAACCAAACTTAGTAGAGAACACTGATTCTTCTTTATTCGAAGCATCTTTTTGACGCACTACAACCGTATATAAATAAGGAGTTTCTGCCGACCAAAGATTAAGATTTGTAAGCTTGTCTGTAGTAAGAGTAAACTCTTTGTCTAATACATCAGAATTAAATGTAATTGTTTCAGATTTTTTAGCTATTGATTTACCTTCGCTATCCAACAATTCTACTTCTATAGTTTTAGACGCAGCAATACCATCTCTATTATCCATAGATATAGCAACCGACATTGATCCATCTTTATAATCTGCCGAAGCATCTAAATCTGCCGTAATGTAATGGTCTTGAACAAAAGCTGTAGGAGTAGCAAACAAATAAACATCACGGAAAATTCCACTCATATGGAACATATCTTGCCCTTCAAGATACGAACCATCACTCCAACGGAATACTTGAACCGAAATATTGTTTTTTCCTGCACGCACATATTTAGTAAGATCAAACTCGCTATCTGTATTAGGCCCTTGAGTGTAGCCAACATATTGTCCGTTTACCCAAATATAAGCCGAACTATATATACCATCGAAGTGAACGAATACTCTTTTTTCGTTCCAATCATTAGGTAAATTAAACTCTCTGCGGTACGAACCTACAGGATTATCGCCAAACAACCCTTTATAAGCACTCTGCACATTAATAAATGGAGGATTATCATCAAATGGATACTCAACATTTACATACAAAGGCACATCATAACCTTTCATCTCCCAACAAGAAGGAACCTCTATATCGTCCCAAGAAGAAACATCTGCATTATCGCCATAAAACTCAGCTTCACCAGGTCGAGAAGATGGCTCACTTACAAAATGGAACTTCCAATCTCCATTAAGAGTTACATACTCTGCTTTTTCTGGTGTAATCCAAGCTTTATTATAATTAACATCGGACTGCATTTCACTTGTTGAAGAATATGGTATATACGTAGCGTGAGCTGGTTCTTTGTTTTCTTCAAAGAATGTTTCATTTTCCCAGTCATTGCGATCGGTGTAAACAACTGTTGTTGGAGTTAACGAAAAGAAAGTGTTTTCGTCGGTAGCATCTTCTGTGGTTGTTACATAATCAGAGTTCACAGCTTTAAGATAATATTTTACAGACGATTTACTTAAAACATAAAGTTGGTAAACACTTGATTGTCCTTCTGCTGCAACAAAATGAATTTGCTGATTTTCATTAGACGTTCCAGGTGTCCATTGTAAAGGATTTTTTGTAGAAGCGAGAGCAAAGTCGATAGCCTTACCATAGGTTGAGCTTTTAACCATAAATGTTCCTGCTGGAGCTGTTACTAATTGCCATACTTGCCCTGCATTCTCTGCATCATAGTCGACCATCTTTATACGACTATTGTTCTCAAAGCTTTTCAAATTGTCTAACACTTGTCCGCTCGCAACTGCCTTAATTACATAATGTTGGCGCGACACAGGAAACTCTTTACCTAAATCTACAACCTTAAAATGAGTAGCAGTTGAAGTTAGGTCGCTTGCCATCTTCAAGGCTCCTGAAGTTTGAGCCGTAACCGCTTCTTTTGTATTTGAAGCATTCAAAAGCTGATATACGTCATCTTCTCCCTCAACTGGTTGAATAGCAAATATCTGATTAGCATTAGAAGTAACGTTCCACTGCACCATAACACCTACAGTAGGAGCCATATCCAAGGCTTTGCCATAATTATTATTCACAATAAGGAACTGTCCTGAGCCTTGCTCCGTAAGCCCCCACTCCTGACCTAAACTCCCGTCTGCTATATCTGCCAAAGTAATGCGCACATCATTAGCTCCGTTATTGCCATTAGTCATAGCTTTACCACTATCTACGCTTATAAATTTATACGTTGAACCTGATTTCAAGGTTGTCTCTGCCCAAAGCTGCGAAGCGCAACACAGCAATAATAGCAGTGTGAAGATTTTTTTACTCATGATACAATGTTTGTTGTTGTGTGTTATTTTATTAATATTTTTTTATCTCCAGATATATAAAGTCCCTTTGTAGGATTACTTGTAGGACGTCCTGAAATATCATAAACTCTGTCAATCTTAAGTTCATCTATTTTCACCTCATTAATACCAGTAATCACTTCGTCATCTAACATTTGGAAAGTCCAAATTGAAGCGCCCCAATCATAAGGCTTTGTAAGAACCGTAGAAAAAGACGATGGATTTGTATACCAACTAAAGCCAGAAGGAGTATTCATTATGGCATAGCCAGTATTACCTAAGTCGGTCGACACTTCAGCTAAATACCATTTAGATATACCCATGTTTTTGTAGTTTACTTTTATTGTCTGATCGGCTGCCGCACTTGAAATAAATGCTGCTGTTTTAGTTGCTTTATTGAAGATAGTAACTGTTCCATCGCTGTTTTTCTTAAAATTCCAACGGAAAGAATCGTCTGTATTAACAAGAGTTTTGGGCTCTACATTGTTTGTGCTTGCATTTACTTTAGCATAATAGTTTGTAAAGTAAGCATTACGAATATAGTAATAATTAGTTTCACTTAAACTATCTAATAATCCCGAACGAGGCATTGCTAAAAACTCATTATATATTGCCACATACTCTAAATACGATTGCTCCGACACAATATTTGTCGTTCCCAAGAAAGACTTAAGAGGTGCAACCAACGACAGACTTAAGAAATCTAAAGCATCTTGAGATGGCTGCCCCACTTCTTCTGTGTCTGTTTTCGCTACTATTCTTTCGCATTTCTTTAGTAGACCTTCTAACTGAGCTTTGAAATCCGTAACCTCTACAATATACCAAGTTCCAGGATTACAAAGCATTGGATCATCAATAGCAAACACCTGACCAGTAGGATTACCAAACAAACGTTTCACTGTATTATTTACCGTTGCCGAGTAACCTTCAACCGCCGAGATAGTAACTGCACCAGGCACATAATCGTATTGTTTAGCCGCCAAAGTAGCTTTATCAACTCTTACCAATGTAGCATTATCATCTGTTAGTGCAACAGCTTGATTATAGGCAGGAATGTTAAGCACCTTTCCACTTCCATAATTCTTTATAACATATCCCTCTCCTTCTTTTACGAATTGCCAAAGTTCTTCTGGCTCGATCTGAGGAGTATAATGAAACGAAAGTCCGTCATTTTTTTCATATATTACAGAACCGACATACTTTTTCTTGTAATAGGTAGAAGCTGATACTATTTGATAAATTTTGCCTGTTTGAGGTAAAATTATATCGGCAGCTTTATAGTCTGCGATAGCTTTACTTAAAGCTTCTAATGCCGAATTATCTTCTTTGTTAGCAGTCAATGTTTCGAAAGCATTATTCAAGTTATTATAATCAGTAACAGATGGATAGCCAACCGCTCCTGCTATCGAAACGTCTAAAATACTCTTTGCTTCTGCCAACACTTCTTCTGCTGCAGTTAATTCTTTTGGTTCAATATAATGTTTAGCATAAGTAAAATCAAGAGCCTCTAATATTTCATCGTGAGATTGCAAGCGAGTGTAAAAGCTCAACCAACTCTTTTTTGCTGCTGGCAACCAACCTGTCTCTGCTACAGCCAACAAACGTGGAAGTAATTGATATTCTAATTGCTCTACACTACTACAAGTTTCAGTCCACATATTACACTGAACACCTAAACAGAAGTCTTCGCGACCCGACAAAGCCGATAGCGGATTGAAGTTATATGCCGATTGCACGGTATTAACAAAGCCATCACCCCAACCTCCTTGATATATTTCATTTACATCTGCTTCGTTTGCCGACACTTGCATAAAATCAATATAAAGATATTGATAAGGCACAACAATGCTCTTAAAACCTTTATCAGCAGCTTTACTACTCATACCTATATTATTCCAAGCCATAATAACCGGCTGCACAGTATTGTCGCTACTCCAGTGAGAAAGCAACTCGTCCCAAACAACTATATCTTTATTGTGTTCCGTTTTAAGGTAAGTACCTAACAATTCTACTAACCACGATTGAAGTTCGTTAACACCCGACAATCCTTCATCTTTTACTCTTTTCAAACAATCAGCATTAGTACTCCATTGCCCTGTAGGACATTCATCTCCTCCCAAGTGAATATAATCGCAAGGAAATACATCTGCTATATGACCAAGCACTATTTTAAGGAAATCAATAACTTCGTCTTTACCTATATTTAATACATCGTGAGAGATGCCACCATCTATACGTACAGAATACTTTTTTGTTGGGTCGCAACTAAATTCAGGATAAGCCGACACAGCAGCAACCATATGTCCTGGTAAATCTATTTCAGGAATAATTTCGATATGACGCTCTTTTGCATAAGCAACAATTTCGCGAAGGTCATCTAAAGAATACCATAAACCTTCTCCGTATTCAGTGTCATCGAAAAACTTAGAACTTCCGCCTGCATTAATAAAAGAACCTGCGCGCACACTTCCCACTTCTGTAAGTAATGGATATTCAGGAATCTCTACACGCCAACCCTGATCGTCGGTTAAGTGCCAATGCAAACGATTCATTTTATACAAAGACATCAAGTCAATTATCTTTTTAACTTCGGTTTTATCGAAGAAGTGACGAGCTATATCAAGCATAAATCCACGATGCTCAAGCTGTGGCTGATCTTCTATGGACACACAAGAAATAGTCCAATCGGCTGAGGAAGCAAGCGTATTTCCAAAAAATTCTCGAGGTAGTAATTGTTTTAATGTTTGAATTGCATAGAAGAACCCCACAGGTTTAGATGCTTTTATAAGAACGCCTTCGTTATCTACTTCTAAAGTATAACCTTCATCAGCGACAGAAGAATCTACAACGAGAGAAATTCCCTTTTGTATTCTATTAGCACTTGTTTGTACGGTTAAATTAGCCCCAGAGGTTTTAGCTAATTGCGTTGCAAAATCTTCAACAACTTTTTTTGTTGCATTATCTTCCGAAGGATAAGAAATAGCGTTCAACTCGCTTATCTTTAATCCGCCTTTCTCTGTTATATTCAGAGTAGAAGGATACGGAATAATAGGTGTTGTATTGCCTTTCTCCTGAAATTCTTCTTGAGTTACAAATATTAGAGGGTTGTTTCCATCTCCCTTAGACCATAGTCCAAGATTTTTACCTGTACCTGCTCCCTCCCACTGATTCATCGAAACCCCAGAGTTGGCTTTAGGCTGAATTTCAAAACCATCAGAATAAACATTATTCGTTGTTGTTACTATACCCATCTTAGTGTTAGACACTGGAGCCGACGCTGCATAAAACTTACCTCCCTGATTCGTATTGTTTAAATATAAAGTAAGTCCTGTTTTGCTAATAATTGAATAGCCAGAATTAGCATCGCCTTCGATTTTCCAAAGTTGAGAAGATTTGTTTGTTGGCACTGCTGTTATTGCGAGATTCCCATCTCCTTGTTCGGCTAAAACATTTTCTCCATTCAAAAACTGGATAAAATACCATACGGTTTCATTTGATGTACTAACTATTGGGGATGTTGCCGCTTGCAAATGTCCCAAAACAATTGTCATTAACAATAAAGTAAAAAGCTTCTTGCGCATAATAATTAGGTATTAAATGTGATTTAAATTACAGACTATCACGTCATTTTTTTATTCAGACCGTAAAGATAAACAAAAATAATATTTATAAACAAGTATTTTTTAATATTTGATTATAAATATTCTTTTTATTCATCTATTTCGTATTGTTTTAAATAATACTAATTCAGCAAAAGCTTTATCTTTTTTCTATTTCACCCAAATTCTCGACATTTTTTCTACTTACTTATTTTTACAAGACTTCTATCTTTGCTATTAATTTGACATTGTCGATCCTTTGTGTTGTTTAAGAGAAGAGGTAAGAGTGTAAGCAAACTATCCCCAATAGGCAACTATCTGAAATCTCTTAACTCCCGGAGAAGAGCGCGAAAGCGAGCAACTGGGCAAATGGACAGATCTATCTCTCTTGCGAAGCACTTCGCAGATCTCAATATAACTCTCTTACCACTTCTTGGGAGAACACCATCATCGCTCTTAGTAGATTATTACTGTCGTTTCACCCGTATGAAACAGGTTGTTTTATTAGTATGAAACAAAGTGTTTCACCTATATGAAACAAGTGTTTTCAAACCGTGAAACGAATTATATCAAACCGAGAAACGGATCGTTTCAAAGTATGAAATGGATTATGTCTATGTATGAAACAAAAAGGCTTTCAGCCTTTTTTGAACTAAGGACTAAGAGTGAAGAACTAAGAACTGGCGCAAAGCGACAAGCGAGCAAGCTCGCAGTTAAAAACTAAAAACTAAAAGATAAAAGTTAGAACTACCCATAGCCGTACGGCGAGCGAAGCGTTACCTACAGAAACAGTAATAAAGAAGATTAAAATTTCTTTTTCAATATTCGCACTGCGTTAAGCACCGCCAACAAGGTAACACCAACATCAGCAAAAACAGCTTCCCACATTGTTGCAATACCAGCGAAGCCCATTATCAAAATCGATGTTTTAACCCCTATAGCTAATGTTATATTTTGTATCACTATGCTATGCGTAGAACGTGCAATGCGTATCGCTGTGGAGATTTTCGACGGTTGGTCTGTCTGTATAACTACATCTGCCACTTCTATTGCGGCATCAGACCCCATACCGCCCATTGCTATACCTACATCGCTCAAAGCTAATACCGGCGCATCGTTTATTCCATCTCCAACAAAAGCAACTACATTAGATGGAACAGACTTCAATCTTTCTAAGTGCGCTACTTTATCTTGCGGTAATAATTCGCCATAATACTCATCTATATGTAACTGTTGAGCAATCTTTGCTGCTATTGTCGATTTATCACCACTAAGCATAACGGTTTTACGGATTCCCAAAGCATGCATTTGATCAATAGCCACTAACGAATCTTGTTTAATTTCGTCGGCAATAGTGATGTATCCTGCGTATTTATCATCAACAGACACCAACACTGCCGTTTCCACTATGGAGTTTACCGAGTGGTCGTATGAAATATTATTCGAATCAAGCAGTTTGCTATTACCTACCATCACTTTACGACCACCAACAAAACCTCTTAATCCTTGTCCGGCAATCTCTTCAACATTCTCAATACTACAACAAGATTCTTTGCCGTAATACTCAACTATAGCTTTCGCTATTGGGTGATTAGAACGACTTTCGAGTGCAGCAACATATTCCACCAAGTTTTCTCCTTCGAGAAGTAGAGATACAATTTCTTTAACCTTGAATACTCCTTCAGTCAGAGTTCCGGTTTTATCCATAACAACAGTATTAACCTTTGTCATCATATCAAGATAATTTGCTCCCTTAAATAAAATACCATTGCGAGATGCCGCCCCTATACCTCCAAAATAACCAAGAGGAACAGAAACAACAAGCGCACAAGGACACGAAATAACAAGGATAACAAGTGCCCGATACAGCCATTCTGCAAAAACATAATCGGCAACAAAGAAGTAAGGAAGAAGAGCCACCCCCAATGACAAGAAAAATATAATAGGTGTATAAACACGTGCAAACCTACGAATTAACAATTCAGTTTTTGCCTTACGAGATGTAGCATTCTCTACCATCTCTAATATTTTAGAAAGAGCACTTTCTGAATAAGTTTTTTCTACCTCAACATCAACAACCTTGTCTAAATTAACCATTCCAGCCAACACTTGCTCATTCTCTCTTATGGTTTTAGGCACACTTTCCCCTGTGAGTGCCGAAGTGTTAAAACTACCGACAAGAGAAATCAGCTTACCATCTAAGGAAACCTTCTCGCCAGCCTTAACTTGTATGGTTTCTCCAACATTTACCTTTTCGGGCGATACAGTATAATATTGACCATTTCGCAACACAGTAGCAGTATCTGGTCGAACCGACAGTAAAGATTTTATATTTCGGCGAGCTTTAGTAACTGCTGCATCTTGAAACAGTTCACCCACCGAGTAGAAGAGCATTACAGCAACAGCTTCGGCATATTCACCTATGGCAAAAGCACCGAGAGTTGCTATACTCATAAGGGTAAACATATTAAAAAAATCGCCTTTAGCAATCGCCTTAAATGCGTCTTTAAGAATAGGATAGCCTACAGGAATGTAAGCAAGTATATACCACACAAGGCGAACATAGCCATTAAATATATTGTTCTTGAAAAAAATGTCGATAATTAATCCTACCGCAAATAGGGTAAAACTAATAATAGACGGAAGATATTTATGCCATACAGGCTTTTTATCAATTGTGATATTTTCTGGAGAAGTATTCCCAGAAGAAGAGCAACAACCACAAGCGTGGGATTCTTCTTTTATTTCTACTGTGTTTTGTTCTTTTGCCATCTGTTTATTCTTTATATTGTTACAGATGCAAAGGTAGTCCTTATTTAATGCAACTAAGTTGCAATCTTAGAGCAGTCGTCGCAATATCCTTTCAATACAAAGTTTACACTTTCGAGTTGAAAATTATCTGGCAAGCGAATTTCAGGAACGGAAATACTTTCGAGACAGAAAGTTTTATTACATTTAGTACAGTGAAAATGTAGATGCAAATCGCCTATATCGCACAAGCATTTAGGACCACACACTGAATACTTAACCGACCCCGAACCATCATCAATACTATGAATTAACAGCTTTTTGTGAAATAAGGTTATTGTACGAAAAAGAGTAGACTTATCTACGGTGATAAGTTTATCTTCAAGATCCGACAAGCTAAATGCGTATTTAAACTCGAGCATAGCTTTCAGCACCAACAACCGTATAGCCGTTGACCTCACCCCTCTTTCTTTTAATATTTTTTCTAATTCGCACATAATTATATAGAAGTACAAAGGTAATGTTTTTACCTTACATTAAGTTTGAAAACTTAAAATAACACAGACCCTGAAAAATTCTTTTCTTACAATTATCTTTGATACTTAAAAAACATATTGTAATTTTGCATGATAAGGTTCTAAAAAGACTACTTGATGAAAATAAAAGAATCAGGCTCTTTAGGAGCATCATACAATGCGTTAGCACAAGGAACAGTCATAATCGGAAACATAAAAGCTACCGACGACTTACGTATCGACGGGAAAATTGAAGGCGTAATAGAATGTTCGGGAAGAGTTGTTATTGGCTCTAATGCCGAAATAAAAGGCGATATCCACTGCACCTCCATCGACTTATTAGGAACTGTGAATGGAAATTTGTTCGCAAAAGAAACCTTCACAATGCGCACCTCTGGCACTTTTACAGGAGAGGCTACTATAGGCGGCTTAGAAATAGAACCCGGAGCTACATTTAATGGCATTTGCAAAATGCAATAAGTTCACTCCGTAATATTATTTCTATCAACGGCTATCATTTCTTTAATAACCTCATTCAAACTATCAGCACTCAGAAGTTGTTCTATACTTAAGTGCATACGATACCTCCAATAGTGACGTGCATTTGCTGGAATGTTTATCCTTTCCACTTCAATATCAGGATTACGCAAAACGCCATCTATAGACAACCAATCTTGGAAAGGAATTACCACAAGCATAGATTTAGCTCTTAAATGATTAGCTATAATCTGCCTGCATATCTCAGGAGTTGCATCTGAAGGCGCATCTCCCTCCAACCCCAACACTTCGTTGTAGTATCTTTGCGTTTTATCTCTATCTTCAATCCACCAACCTCTAATCGTACTCATATCATGAGTTGATGTTGTACAAACAGACAAATAAGGAACTTCTTTAAGATTCGCAAACTCAACCTCTGGTGTTTTAGGCATACGCTCTATTTCTAAGCTAAGTATTTGCAATTTCTCCATTACTTCGGGAACCGAATGAGGAATCATACCTAAATCTTCGCCACAAACAAGCATATTTGTAGAGTTAATTATTGGGGCAAGATGCTTTAACGCTTCGCCCTTCCAGAACTCATTGTGTCTTTGATAGAAATAATTCCAATAAATACAATCAAATGCGTATTTATCAGCATTAGAAAGCTCTTCGTAAATATGAGTTGATGAAGCCGATATGCGAGGGTGATAATAATCTTTCTGGATATTATCTTCTATAAACAACACTTCGTTACATATAGTAAACAAGCCTTGTTTTATGAAATGTGATTTATCGTCGGTTTGTTGTGCAAAATAAGCTTGTATTTTACGTTGAGTATTATATTGTTCTTTTAAACAGAAATGTTCAGCATTCATTCTGTTAAGAAACACTTGTTCTACTTCAGAAGCATATTCCCCAAAAATATCTTTTAGATATTTCTCATTAATGTTGGCGTATGTAAAGTTCTCCTTCTTAAATATTAAACCGTTACTTTCTATTTCTTCTATTGAAAGAGGCATTGCAGGATAGAAATGACCAAGTATAGCATCTACAGAATGTGATGGAATTTGCCAAATTCTAAAAAAGCCCAAAATATGATCGATTCGATATGCATCGAAAAAGTCTGACATCTTTGAAAATCGCTTCTTCCACCAAGCGAAACAATCATCTTCCATAATCTCCCAATTGTAAGTTGGAAATCCCCAATTCTGACCTAAAGCAGAAAAATCATCAGGTGGAGCACCTGCTTGAAAAAACATATTGAAATAATTGGGTTCAGTCCAAGCCTCAACACTAACGCGACTTATCCCTATTGGTATATCACCTTTAAGCACTACCCCACAAGAGCAAGCATAGTCGTGAGCTTTCTTAAGCTGCTTATGTGCGTGAAACTGCAAGAAATAATAAAGAGATATTTCTTTATAGACAATAGAATTGGGTGCGCACAACTTTTCTATTTCATACCTGTTATAAGTCGAATACTCGTCCCAATTTAAGAAGACTGGCGTTTCGTGCTTATCGCGCAAATATGAGTAAGCAGCATAAGGAACAAGCCATTCTTTATTATTCTCAAAAAACAATGCAAACTCCTGTGTTGTAAGAGTATTTTGTCCTTCTTGAATAAATATTTCACGAAAAAAATTCCACTTCCAATAATCTACAGCATCATAATCTATCAAAGCCAGACTGTTAAGCTCTTCCTGTTTTGCCTTATAAAAAGCATCTCGTTCTGAATTATCAAGAGTTCCTAACTCTTCTATATTTATATATAAAGGGTGAAGAGCATATATAGAAATACTATTATAAGGATACGAATCGACACGAGTATGGCTCATTGTTGTATCGTTGATTGGAAGTATCTGTATAAGTTTTTGCCCAGTAAGCCTAACCCAATCAACTATTTTATATAGGTCTTTGAAGTCGCCAAAACCAAAACTACTTTCACTTTTAAGAGAAAATACCGGAATGCTCAACCCGGCACACCTCCATTCGTTATTTTCATCATTAAATTGCAAACCCGACACTACAACAGTTTCCTCTTCATCAACATAAGGAATATTTAGAGTTCTATTCTCTCCGCTCTCCCATCTAACAATAGACCTGCTATCGTTATCAATGATGCACAACTTATATTCTATAGGATATGTAATATGTTCCGAATCAAATTCAGCAAACCATTCGGGGTGATTATCGCAAGATAAGACTATAGCATTGTCGGCACTCCAACTGCCAATTACATCTTGATTCCCTAACAAAGCTATACTTTCATTCTTTTTAATAGACGGAGCTAAGACTTTTATTATGATTTTCTTTTTAGCCTTTACTATTTTCTCAAATCGATTACAAGGGTGAGCAAACCAACTTTTAGTAAAAGCCGACGAATATAAAGATTGATTTTGAGGTCTGTTTAACCAAAAATCGAATAGGCGGTACGACCTTTTAATATCTGTAGTAGAGAAATTATGATTTCTATTCCATTCTTCAAATATAATTTGTTCGTTAGACTTCATAAAGTAACGATACTCGAAGTTTGCGACATTATCAGGAAGCTCTATTTCGTAGCTCCAATTGCCATCATCAACATAATTCATTTGTTTAGCTCTCTCGGTACTCCATTCGCCAAGCTCAGGTATAGACCCCACAATGAATAATGTTTGTCCCCAAACGGTATGGAAATTTATATGAAATTTTATCTTCATGGCATATATAAACAATAAAAATGCAAATGTACATATTTTTTCGTATCTTTGCAGCACAAATCATGGGGTTGACTGGTTTTGACAGCGGGTAGAAGTGGTTTGTAAGCATGCAGTGCGTCGTTGTTCGGCACTTTAATCTCGAATGATAAACAATTAACTGGCGAAAATACTTACGCTATCGCTGCTTAATCGAAGTACAGTAGATTAAAGCTTTATTCCTTCTCCAGGAGGAGGAACGATACATCACCCGGAAGCTCTGGCTTCGAAGCAATCCGATAAGGTGGTGCAGCAATATCGAAGATAGTCTGAAATAAGTCTCGGGTTTTAGATGAAATTAAGAGAATAAGCCGAATATTGGTGGTCTTAGTCTTGTGTTCGGTCGAAAATTTAAGTAAGAATAAGCATGTAGAAAGCAAATTAATTCCTCGTTTGGACGAGGGTTCGAGTCCCTCCAGCTCCACAATAAACATCTATTATTTCAACATAGTAGATGTTTCTTTTTTAAACTCCTCTTTTTAACACCTCCGAGTTAGAGCCTCCATTTGAAAGATACAACGCATTTCTTTGGGCGGTTTATTTTTTTTGCCTAACTTTGCCGCCGATATCTTTAGGGGTGCCCTTACGGGCTGAGATCATACCCTTTGAACCTGAACAGAGTCATATCTGCGGAGGGACAAAGATTTGTCGGCCGACAATATTCCTTTATGGAAAATAATCTCACTTCCCCTTTTTTGTTGAATTAATTAATAAATTTCAAATGAAAAAGGTTTTTTTATTTACCTTGTTGAGTTTTTACTCAGCCCTTATTTTTGCTGGTGATGAACCAGAAGTAGATTCTTTAAGAATTGTCAATCTACAACAAGTAACTATTTCTTCTACCCGAGCATCGGCTAAAACGCCAATCGCTTACTCAAATATGAGTAAAGAACAAATCGAAGATTTTAATTTTGGACAAGACATTCCTATGTTGCTCACTCTGTCACCATCTGTTATTGCAACCTCAGATGCAGGCACAGGTATTGGTTATTCGGGATTTCGTATTCGGGGAACAGATGCCAATAGAATAAACATTACCTCTAATGGCATACCTCTAAACGATGCCGAATCGCACGGTGTGTTTTGGGTTAATATGCCCGACTTTGCTTCGTCGCTTCAAGATTTACAAGTGCAAAGAGGCGTTGGCACTTCAACTAACGGGGCTGGAGCTTTTGGTGCCAGTGTTAATATGAAGACGGAGAATGTCTCTTTAAAACCTTATGCAGAGTTTGATGGAGGCTATGGTTCGTTTAATACATCTAAGGCTACATTTAAGCTTGGCACAGGAACTATTAACGATCATTTTGCATTCGATGCTCGTATATCTTCTATCAATTCAGATGGATATATTGATAGAGCAAGCGTAGATCTTAAATCGTACTTTGCGCAAGGTTCTTATTTTAATGATAACACTTTAATTAAACTTATTACCTTCGGGGGGAAAGAGAAAACTTACCATGCGTGGGACGGAGTGCCTGATTATATATTGTTCCCGACTGATGGTTCTAAAGCTAATCGCAAATACAATCCTTCTGGTTATATGGGAGATGATGCCAACGGCAAACCAATGTATTACGATAATCAGACCGACAATTATAATCAAACGCATTATCAATTAAGTCTGTTGCAAGTTCTTAACTCCAACTTAAACTTGAATGTGGCTTTGCATTATACAAGAGGTCTGGGTTATTACGAAGAATATAAAGATGAACGTGATTTAATAGAATATGGTCTTAATAACTTTCAAACCTCCGAAGGGGAAGTGTTGGAGAGTGACTTAGTGCGTCAAAAGCACCTCGATAATCACTTCGGAGGAATGATATTCTCTTTAGATTATAAGAAAGAGAAACTCGCTCTTAGTTTAGGCGGAGGCGGCAACTACTACGATGGTAAGCATTTCGGTTATGTTACTTGGTTGAAAGATTATGCTAACGATGCCGACTTCTTCCCCGAACACGAATATTATCGTAGTAAAGGAGAAAAGTTAGATATGAATGTTTACTTAAAAGCAAATTATCAGCTTACAAACAATGTTAATTTGTTTGGAGACGTTCAATACCGACATATCGACTACCGAATTAAAGGTAAGAACGATAAGTGGGATTATAATATAGGTGAGATGCAAAAACTTAACATAGACGAGCAGTTCAACTTCTTTAATCCTAAGCTTGGAGCTTTCTACGAAATAAACAGAAACAATAATGTTTATGCTTCTCTCGCTGTTGCTAATCGCGAGCCTAACAGAAACAACTATACCGATGCGGCTTTCAACGAACGTCCTAAAGCAGAGCAGTTGTTCGATTACGAACTTGGTTACAAATATCAAGACGAAACATTTGCAGCAGGCGTAAACCTTTACTATATGAAGTACAACGATCAGCTTGTGCTTAACGGTAAGGTAAACGAGATAGGCGAGCCGCTAACCTCTAACGTTCCCGATAGTTACCGTATGGGTATAGAGTTGATGCTTGGTGCTAAAATCACTAATTGGTTAAGATGGGACGGAAATCTTACTCTTAGCGAAAACAAAATCAAAGATTACACCGAATACTCCGTTATTTATAACGAAGATTGGTCGGCTACAGAGGCAACTCAACATTCCGATTACTATGGAAAAACCAACATTGCCTATTCGCCGAATGTAATAGCCAACAGTTTGTTCACCTTCAAATATAAATCGTGGAATGCTGGATTACAATCGTCTTTTGTTAGTAAACAACATTTAGATAATACAGGAAGTGACGAGCGTACTATAGATTCTTACTTTGTAAATAATCTTCGACTTGGTTACGATTTCAAAATGCAAGGCATAAAAGGATTATCTCTAAGTGTACTTGTAAATAATTTATTTAATGAAAAGTACGAAACCAACGGTTGGGTATGGTCGTGCTACAGTCGCAACTCTTCAGGAGGTTTAGACCCATATTCAGAAAAGAGTTATTTTCCACAAGCAGGAACTAATGTAATGTTTAATGTTTCAGTAAAGATGTAAAGCTTAAGTTTTAATTATTTATAACAACCAGTGCATTTATTGTGAGAAAATATTACTTTTGTTACATATAAATGCACTGTTGCAAATAATTTTAATAACATATCACATTATGAAGAATTTATTCTTGTCCATTTTTCTACTTTCTAATTCGCTTTTTCTGTTTTCTCAAGAAGAGTTTGAGTATCGCATTGAAGGAACTTTTCCAGAAACAGTAACCAGTACTTATGTTTATCTAATACAAACTTGGCCTGAGTTAGAGCAAAACACTTTAATTCTTTCTGATAGCGCTTTGATAGAAAATGGGAAATTTATTATGCAAGGAACTTCACGCAATAATGGCTATGTGTACACATTAAGTCCTGAAGACTCTTCTTATGGAGGCTTAGTAGTTTTAGAGCCTGGCACAATTCATTTCACATATAAAGATTACAAAACCGCGGGGATAAGTTATGCACGAGGCACGCGTCTAAACGATTGGGTAACCGACAGTCTTAACGTGCCATCTGTGGAGCTTATGGAATTTGCAATGAATAATTTATCAGATATAACTACCAAGTCGCCAGAAGAACAGCAACAGATTTTCGAACAGCAACGTCCTATCGCAAAGAGATATATTGATAATTTAATCTCTTTTATTGAGAAAAATGCAAAGCTGCCTATCGGAGAATATTATTTTATAATACTGCAACAAGTTCTGAGAAAGGAAGATAAAGAGAGGATATTGCCTTTAATGTCAGATGAAGCACAGATGAAATGTTTAGAAATAAATTCAAAAATACAAGCCAACTATGTTAAAGAGGGAGAAACATACAGACCGTTTACTGCTAAAAAAATAGATGAAAGTAGTTTTGTGCTTTCAGAAGTTATAGGTGAACACGAACTGACGCTACTCAACTTTTGGGCATCTTGGTGCAGACCATGCCTGAAAAAGATTCCTTACTTAAAAGAACTACAAGAGAAGTACGGAGAAAAAGGATTAAATATTGTTGGGGTTTCAATTGATGAAAATGAAATGTTCTGGAGAAAAGCGGTAGAAAAGAATGAAATGAACTGGATTCAAGTTATAGATAATGCAGAAGCCTCTCAAAGAGCATCAATCTTATATGGTGTTGACAGAATCCCTGCGAATGTGCTAGTCGACAAAGATGGTCAAATAGTAGGAGTAAATCTTAGCGAAGAAGAGCTTAGTGCAAAAGTAGAATCTATACTAAAGATGGATTAATATAATGAACGAGCAGAAACAAGAGAGTCTTGAGGGTAAGGGTAAGGCTAATGCAGTGAAAGCAATATTAAGCAGTATGAATATTTTGGATTTATACACCTTATGTTAGGCAGGCATTTATTTTATAGCCTATATATGTAGATCGCTATAGCTAAAAGATTTATTGGTTTAGCGAGAAACTAGTTTAATAGATTGTTGCACTAGTAATTTTGTGGTATATTTGCAGAATAAACTAATAGCTACACAGCAAAATAAACTAATAGTTGCACGACGCAATAAACTAATGCGTGTGTGTATTATGTTTTTAATGTTATAGAAAGTAACTATTGGTGTTGAAATATAACAAAGAAAATGGCAGCAATTCAGGAAAAATTAGCAGAGTCGTTGAAGGTATTACAAAGTTTACAGAACGAGAGTGGCTTTGCAATCATAAAGTCTTCAGAAATATCAAGAACTCACATGGAAAGATTGATTTCCAATGGCTTTCTTCAAGAGGTAATGAAAGGGTGGTATATTTCTGCTCGTCCAGATAGTATTCCTGGCGACACAACAAATTGGTACACTTCGTATTGGTATTTCATTTCTGAGTATTGCAATTCACGTTTTGGCAAAGATTGGTGTTTAACGCCAGATATATCTTTGTCCATATATAGTGGTAATTGGATTGTTCCATCTCAGGTTATTATCCGCTCACCTAAAGGAGCGAATAATGTGGTAAAACTTATGCATAATACTTCTCTTCTGGATATTAAAGCATCTTTAGCTAATTTAATTTATACAGAACCACGATTTGGATTAAACCTTTATTCTTTGCCAGAGGCATTAATAGAATGTAGCCCTAACTTTTTCAAGTTGGACAGTGTTACTGCGCGCACTTGCTTATCGTTAACCCCAGACATATCGGATTTATTGAATATTCTATTAGAGAAAGGGCAAAGCACAAAAGCAGGACGACTCGCTGGGGCTTTTCGCAATATTGGACATACAGTTGCGGCAGATGAAATTATTGACACAATGAGAAGTCTTGGATATGACATTCGCGAAGAAGATCCATTTGAAGATAAAACAACTATCTCTTATTCTCGTATAACATCACCTTACGTTGCTCGATTAAAACTTATGTGGAGTAATATGCGTGAAACTGTTGTCGCTAATTTTCCCGAAACAACTAATGTATTTACTGATATTGATGTTTGTATGAAAAATATTGATGCTCAATATAAGTTAGATGCATATCACTCCCTTTCAATTGAAGGTTATCGTGTAACGGACAATCTTATAGAGAAGGTTAAAAGTGGAAATTGGCAACCAGATGCTAATTTTAATGATTCGGAACAAAAAAATGCAATGGCCGCTCGTGGTTACTATCAGGCATTTGAATCAGTAAAAGGTAGCATAAAGCGTATATTGGAAGGAGAAAATCCAGGAGTAGTTCTCGATAGCGATCATAGAATATGGTATCGAGAGCTTTTTGCTCCAAGTGTTACTGCAGGAATCTTAAAGCCGACCGATTTAGCAGGGTATCGTACCGGACAAGTTTATATTCGAGGTTCGCAGCACACACCTCTAAGTCCAGAAGCAGTACGAGATGCGATGCCGGTTCTTTTAGAATTGCTTAAAGAGGAACCCGACGCTCGCATTCGCGCCGTGTTAGGTCATTTTGTATTTGTATATATTCACCCTTACATGGACGGCAATGGAAGAATGGGACGTTTTTTGATGAATGCAATGCTAATTTCAGGTGGATACAACTGGACAATAGTTCCTGTTGAAAGACGACAGGAGTATATGAAAGCTATAGAGAAAGGAAGTGTGGGAGGAGATATTAGCGACTTTACATTGTTTATTGCTTCATTAGTGTAGTGATATTATTTGTCTTTACTCAACAATATGTGTTGTGTCTCCTTATATTTTTGCAAATAAAATATGTGCGTGTAATCGCGTGATAGATAGATAGATAGATAGATAGATAGAGCGAAAAAGATTTGTTAGTCTCGCAAAATTTAATTTCCTTTGTAGGAATATCTCATATAATAAACGCAAAATGATATGAAACGTTATACCTATATAGTAAGTCTAATAGGCGCCGCAATTTTTTTATTGGTATTTTTATATAAAATATTTACTGTAGATAATATTGACGGAAAGTTTTATTGTGATTTTGCAGGATTGGCACTCGGAACCGCAGTTCCTGTTTTATTTATTATACAGATAATAAAGTGCTACTTTGAAGCAAGATACAAACAGGCAATTATTTTAGCTGTGACAACTGGATATTTTCTTTGTTTAATAATCAAAGAGTATATGAAGGTCTTAATCATTTAGTATTCAATTATAAAAAACTTAAATTATTTCATTATGGAAATTAAGAGTAGTATTGTTATTATTTTAGCTGCTGTCATTGTATTTATTTATCTATTTACTGTGATAAAGATATACAAAGATACAAAGTTTAGAAACTGTCGAATAAGTCCTTTGTGGTTAATCGTTTTTCTGCTTGTTCCTATATTAGGTCCTCTATTGTTTCTTTTAACATCAGATGGGTTTCGTTATAAAAGATAGAGCTTTTATTTAGAATAGTAAAAAATAAAAGTCGTCAAATCTTAATTTAGGATTTGGCGACTTTGTTGTTTTTTTAATTGAAACTCTTATCTTTGCAATAGAAAATAAATTGTATGTACACCATATTCAATAAAGAACAACAAGAAAAAGCGGCTTTCATCTTGCAAAATCCATTAGCGAAATTGTCAGAACTTTATTCTAATGAAATAAAAGACTTGGCAGTTGTATGGTGTTATTATTCAGGAAAAATAGAAGGCAACACCTACACATACGTTGAAACAGAAGCTTTGCTGAAAGACGGTATTACATCTGAAAAGCGGTATGAAGATGCAAAGATGCAGATATCCTAAACTACAAAAAAGGCTAATAGCATTTTACGAAACGAAAGACTACACGATATACTCCGATTATTTTCTGAATAGACAGATTGAACGGATTAAAGAAATAGAATAGTATAAGACAAATATAAAAGTTAGCGCAAAGCATCGTAAAAATCAAAACTCCCTGGTTTCATCGATGTTTTTCAACTTTTATCTTTTAGTTTTTATATTTTATCTTGTGCTTTAGCACACTCCCCATGTAGTTTTATTTTTGTACCCTTCACACTTCACAACTCATTGAGCAGTAAAGGAAAAGTGTGAAGGCAAGCGTGAAGGCTGGCTGTATGCTTTAGCACACTCCCTATATGTAACATAAAAACCCAAAACCTGCAGAATTAAGATAGAATCGTTGCTTATTAAAAAAAGTTTTTCACACCTCAAAAACTTAAATACGACATAATTTTGAATATTCAATAAATTATTATTACATTTGCAACCGACAACAAACTGATATATTACAAATAATATAAATATTAAACCATGAAACGTAAATTATTATTATCATTAATTACTTTATTGTTATGTACCGGAACATCTTTAGCACAGATAGTTACCGTATCTCCTATACCGCATTCGATAGCTTGGGGAGATGAAGCTTTTGTAAATACTACAACTTATTCCATTAAAGGAGAAAGTGATGCCGACAAAGATGCTATTGATTTATTAAAGACATCTGTTAGCGTAGACACTGGAAATGTAGAAATTATTATCGGAGAAAAGGGAGATGAAGCTATAAGCGATTACGAAACCCTTATTCCTGAAAAGAAAGAAGGCTATTATCTTAAAGTAGAATCAAACAAAGTTATTATTGCAGGTTACGATGGCTCTGGAACTTACTATGGTGTGCAAACTTTCTTGCAGATAGCATCTCAGCCTAAAGTTATGCAGGTAACAATTACCGATTATCCTGATGTTGCAGACAGAGGTGTGGTTGAAGGATTCTATGGAAACCCTTGGAGTCAGAAAGACAGACTACGTCAGTTTGATTTCTATGGAAAAAACAAAATGAACGTTTATATTTATGGACCTAAAGACGACCCTTACCACAGAGGCAAATGGCGTCAAAACTATCCTGCTGCCGAAGCGGCTTTATTACAAGAACTGGTTGTGGCTGCTCATAAAAACAAAGTTCAGTTTGTTTGGGCTGTTCACCCTGGAAATGATATAAAATGGAATAATGCCGACAGTCTTAACGTTGTTAAGAAACTTAATTCAATGTACGACCTTGGTATTCGCACTTTCGCTGTATTCTTTGATGATATTGGTGGAGAAGGCACAAGCGGCATTAAACAAGCTCAACTTATGAATTACATCAATGCTGAATTTGTAAAAAAACACGATGATGTAGCTCCCCTTATTATTTGCCCTACTCAGTATAATAGAGGTTGGTCGAGTGGCGATTACCTTTCTATTTTAGGAACAGAAATGGATGCAGATGTTAGAATTATGTGGACTGGTAACTCGGTTGTTGATATGATCAACAAAGGTGATATGACTTGGATTAATAATCAGATTAAACGCAACGCTTATATATGGTTAAACTATCCTGTTAATGACTATTGTATCGACCGTATGCTTATGGGTCCAACTTATGGCAACGATAAAGATATATCAGACCAACTTAGCGGTTTCACTTCTAACCCAATGGAGTATGCCGAAGCTTCTAAAGTTTCGCTATATAGTATTGCTGATTATTCGTGGAATATGGGAGACTATGACGAAAATGCTTCTTGGGAACGTGCTATAAAGTATTTGATGCCTAAAAATTCGGAAGCATTTAGAGTGTTTTGCGAAAACAATATAGACTTAGGCTCTACAGGACACGGACTTCGTCGTGCTAATGAGTCGGCAACGTTCAAAGCTGCTGCTAATATTTTTGAAACCGCAATCGCAGACGGATACAATGAAGATGCTATAAAAAATATGACTCTTCAATTCGACACATTGGTTAATGCCTCTGTTGCTCTTCTTAACGACACCAACGAACCTGAAATGGTGGCCGAAATAACTCCTTGGGTACAAGTTATGAAATATATAGGTGAGCGAGGACTAAAGCTTATGGATATGTTTACCGCCTTAAATAACGAAAACAAAGAAGCGTTTATCGAACTATATAAAGAAATATCGGCTCTTGAGCTTGCGCAAAAAAGCGTGATAGCTCGGAACTTCGAAGGTTCTATTAAGAAACCTAATCCAACTGTCGCAGGAGAGGTTGTAAGCCCATTCTTGAAAAAACAATTAGCTAATCTTATTCGTGAATATAAATCTAAATATGACTATATGTTAGATGTATTCCCTCCTGAATTGATAGAAGAAGGTCGTTATTATATTAAATACAACGGCAAATATCTTACTAACGTAAATGCTAATCCTGATAAAACAGGAGATTACCCTGTATTCAAAACAGAAGAAGATGTTATTAATCCTCAACGTCAAGAATGGACTATCTCTATGGATATGGAAACCGAACGTTACAAAATAGTTAACACTCAAGACGGAAGATATATTAATGAACTTGGAAACTTCTGGGCTAATAAAACAAATAATCCTTACGAAGCTGCTTGGCATTCTTATAATATCTACAGATTAAATGGTAAGTATGCTATACAAAACGCAGGTTCGGCAGGTAAAAAATTCTGGACAAGCAACGGAACTCGTATCAATCAAGGCTCGGCTACCGAAATTAAAGCTGCAAACTTCGTATTTGAAATTATTCCTGTAGGAGATGAAACTGTAGAACACCCGGTAATCGAAGATTTAGGTTTGTATTATATCGAATATGATGGTAAAGTGTTGGAAAACACAAATCCTAAAGGCAATGGTGGCACTCCAATGTTTAAAGACAAACTTACAGAAGTAAACAACAAACAACTTTGGATTTTCACTCTTGATAAAACAACAGGAAGATACAGTCTTAAGAGTGCTCAAGATTCAAGATATGTAAACGAAATAGGAAACTTCGGCGTTAACGCTTATTCAAATGAGTGGAATACTTATGTGCTTACCGAAATGGGAGGTTTGTTTTCAATACAGAATGCAGATAAATCGGGGACTAACTTCTGGGAAGTATCAGAAGATAGAATGCAAAAAGGTAATGCAGGACGAAAAGATAGTTATATCTTCAAAATTACGTTAGGAAAAGATTTAACAGGTATTAATTACCCAGATAGCTCTTTAAACTATTATATTGATGGTAGCAACCTAAATATAAATAGCTTGTCGGCTATCGACTCTATCCGTTTGTTTAATGCAGAAGGTAAATTATTGAAAGAGAAAAAAAACTCTGATGTTATATCTATAAAAGGATTAGACAAGAATGTTTATATACTTTCAGTAACTGATAAAGATTCTCAAAAAAACTTTAAGGTGCAGCTACCATAAGGTTCGAGACAATTATTATAAATAGAAAACGCTTTGTATAATTTTGTACAAAGCGTTTTTTTATTACTTTAGCAGTCAATTCTAATTTAATTAACATAGACAGTTATGAAACTAAAAATTTTATTCGCCTTACTTTTATTGCTTCCTACTTTAGCTTATTCGCAGCAGCACAATTCTTTTACGCCAGGTGAGATTTGGAAAGATACCGACGGTGTTCATATTAATGCACACGGTGGTGGTATATTGTTCTTCAACAATACTTACTATTGGTTTGGTGAGTATAAAAATGAAAAAAATAATTCTGCCGAACACGGAGTTACTTGTTATTCGTCTGTAGATTTATATAACTGGAAAAACGAAGGAATAGCTTTGTCGGTTGCTCCCGAAGGCAGTGGCAGTGATATAGAATTTGGAAGCATTATAGAACGTCCAAAGGTTATCTACAACAAAAAGAACAACAACTTTGTAATGTTTTTTCACTTAGAGTTGAAAGGAAAAGGATACAGCGCCGCAAGAGTAGGCGTAGCTATCTCCGACAAAGCTGAAGGTCCTTATAACTTTTTACGTTCAAGCAGAGTGAATGCTGGTGTTTGGCCCATAAATATAACTGCCGAACAAAAAGAATTAAAAGAAACAGCTAAGGATTTCGAAAAAACGTGGACTCCCGAATGGATCGAAGCGGTAAAGAATGGGCTTTTTGTGCGTCGAGACTTCAAAGGAGGACAAATGTCGAGGGATATGACTCTCTTTGTTGATGACGACAATAAGGCGTATCACATATATTCGTCTGAAGAGAATCTAACTCTGCACATAGCTGAGCTTACCGATGATTATCAAAACTATACTGGCAAATATATGCGGATTGACCCCACAGGACATAACGAAGCTCCTGCTATATTCAAAAAAGAAGGTAAATATTATATGATTACGTCTGGCTGCACAGGCTGGGCACCCAACGAGGCCCGATTATTAATCGCCGACAATATAATGGGAGAATGGACTCGTTACCCTAATCCTTGCATTGGAGATAATGCCAATAAAACATTCTTTTCTCAAAGCACTTACATAATACACATTGCGGGAAAAGAAGACTCATTTATCTTTATGGCCGACAGATGGACTCCCAAAGACCCTATAAACGGTCGATATGTTTGGCTGCCTATTAAATTTGAAAATAATCTACCAATAATACAATGGGAAGATGAATGGAAGTTACCACAACCCTCTACCCTGTCTTATTAGAACCTCCTTGTAGTTGTTAGTAGATAGGCGAGTTGTTTCTTATTAGATACCCCCTGCCGCTCTTAGTAGATACCCCTCGTCGTTGTTACTAGATAGGCGAGGTGCTTCTTAGTAGAGACCCGATGCAGCTCTTAGTAGAACCGCCTAATCTCTCTTAGTAGAACCACCCCGTCGTTCTTAGTAGAGACACCTCGCCGATCTACTAAGAGAGAGGAGGGGTCTCTTAGTAGAGAGACGACCCTAAGTGAAGCTTTGTGTTTCACAAGTTAAAAACTAAAAACTAAAAGTTAAAAGTTAAGCTACCCAAAGGGTAAAAATTCCATAGCCGTACGGCGAGCGAAGCGTTGCCTACGGGGATAGAGTGAAGAACTAAGAGTTATGTGCTTCGCTTTGCGCCAACTTTTAGTTCTTAGTTTTTAGTTTTTAACTGCGAGCTTGCTCACCTGTCGTTTCACCCGTATGAAACAGGTTGTTTCATTAGTATGAGACAAAGTGTTTCACCTATATGAAACAAGTAGTTTTAAACTGTGAAACGAATTATATCAAACCGAGAAACGAATCGTTTCAAAGTATGAAATGGATTATGTCTATGTATGAAACAAAAAGGCTTTCTGCCTTTTTTGAACTAAGAACTGAGAGTGAAGAACTAAGAGTTGGCGCCAAGCGATTAGTCTTTGTTGCGCAAGCAACCCATAGTTGTTTGTAGATACTAACCGTTGCTGTTAGTAGAGACTATCCGCCCCCTATAATAACAACGGCAAGGGGTATATAGCAAATAGATGAAAAAAAAGGAGCAAGAACATAAAAACGTCCTTGCTCCTTTTGTTTAATTAACGTGAGTTCGATATAAGAAATTCGATAAAAAATTAGCATAACAGCTAAAGATTGATTATATTTATGGTACTGAATTACAAACAATTAATC
>JARXWK010000030.1 GCA_029916745.1 Dysgonomonadaceae bacterium PH5-43
TCAAATCCCCTCCCAAAAAATACGAGGGCGTTTGATAAAAAAATATCGGATTAATCTCACGAACTTGATAAGCACGATACAAACATAGTAACTCTTAGTAGAGAGGCGGGGTGTATCTACTAAGAGAGACGACCCCTTTGAACTATAAGCACCTCGCCTATCTACTAAGAAGCACCTCGCCTATCTACTAAGAAACACCTCGCCTATCTACTAAGAGCGACGAGGGGTACCTACTAAGAGACAGCAGGGGTATCTACTAAGAGACGGCAATAGGTAATACTATTTCAACCAGCCCTTACACTTAAGAGCGGCTGCGAAAATACTCTACTTTCTGCACGTTGGTTAATTTTAAGGGATTATATGTTAATATTCAGGTAGATTTAGCCCCCTCTCAAGGCGTACCTTTGCACTGTGGTTAAGATTTTGCAAAACTAAAAACACAAAGAGTTTATTTTATTTATTATTAATTTTTTAATTTATTAAAATTATGGCAGTACATTATGTAGTTCAACAAAAAAGAAATCCGGGAGATGAGGCTGCTCCAAAAAAGTATTATCTTGTTGCTAAAAGTTTACCTGCGGTTTCGCGCAAAGTGTTCATAAACGATATGGTTCGCAACACCTCTCTTACCTCTAATGAGGCAGCAACAGCGTTAGATTATCTCTTCGACGTTCTTCCTCATTATTTAGCTCTTGGTCATACAGTGCAGTTAGGAGAGTTGGGTTACTTTAGAGTTACTCTAAAAAGTGAAGGGTCTGAAAATCCAGAGGAAGCAACACCTGATAAGATAAAAGGGAAGAAATTGCGCTTTGTATGTGGCTCGAAAATAAGAACCGAGATCTCGAACCTACAAGTAGAAAAATTTCCAGTGTAAGATTTGCAACGTATGAGCAATGAATCTGACAAAAAATTTCACACTCAACGAGATGGTCAACTCCGAAGTGGGTCGACGGCTGAAAATCGCGAATCAGCCGAACGCTCAACAGATAGAGAATTTGAAAATCTTGTGCGAACACCTTCTCCAACCCTTAAGAGATGCCTGTGGGCAGCCATTAAGTATCTCATCGGGCTATCGCTGTCGAAAATTAAACGAGGCAGTTGGTGGTAGTTCTTCAAGCGACCACACCCATGGACGAGCCGTTGATATAACGACCGACAATCCTATGGCGATACTCGCTTGGGTTTGCAGACTAAATCTATCGTTCGATCAGGCTATTATTTACAAACGGTTTATTCACCTCTCGTATCGAGACAAAGATACAAACCGAAATCAAGTGATACTTAAGGCTTAATCGAGTCGTACTCTCTAATCAATAAAAGGCATTCCGTAATTGGAGTGCCTTTTTGGGTGTTGAGAGAAAAATGCACGAAGTTTCAGCACCACACAGACTATAGAGATATATCAAAATAAACAGGCGACCGAGATTAGAGTTGGATTTTCTTATATAGTAATATAGTTCTTAAATTATATTTATTAGTTTTGTGCTTACTATTTGAAACTAACGAATATAATTCACTACATTTGCTGTCTAAGATACAGATAATGAAAGAATATAAAATACATTTTGGAAGGTGCTGAAATATGATACAATATATTTATAAATTACAGATAGTTTGCTCTACAAAAGAACAACAAGAATGTATTACTAAAATACTTGATATAAATTATTCAAAACAGAATGGCTCTTTTTGGACTTTAGAATTAGTAGAAAATGAAAATGATGCCACCATTGATTTTATAAACTATTTCTTAGATATTCTTAATGGAAAATTTATGGAATTAGAAAGTATTGGAATACAAAGAGACAATATTAGCATCTGGTTCTTATATCAATATGAAAATCAATGCAATATGGAATTTAAGTCTAAAGATCTTAAAAGATTAGGAGAAAATGGGATTGATTTATGTATTTCTTGTTGGAATGATAATTGATTAATATTTACAACAAAATGGATGGACTATACCTAAACAATAGTAAAATAGTTGATAGTATTCAACTCTGGGTTAATGATGTTGTCTCGGCAGAAGACAAATGGAAAGCAAATAATTTGCATATAGATGAAATAGATAGTCTTAAAAATATCAAAAGAAAAGATTGGGTTAAAACTTCGTTTAATCTTTTAGATATTATAGCTTTGCAAATTAAACCGATAGAGTCTTTGTCTTTATTCCTGCATGTTGCTTTGGGATATTCAAAATCTAAATTGAATTTAGAAACAATATCTTATTCATGGCTACAGAAAAATATTAAGACTCTAACCCCTCCAAGTTTCCATTATACTTCATTGGAATATTATGATGACTTCTACAAAAAGGAATTAACACCATGTAAGGTTGACAAGAGCATTTCAGAACTATCTCATTTCGCCAGATTAAATTTTTTCTACGGAAATTATTTTGATGAACTTGATAATTCGTATTTCTGGGATATCTATATTTTCTTAAATAATGAAAAAGATTTATCTAAAATGAATTAATAATCCCCATAAATCAACCGAGCAGCGAACTGTGTAATTCGCTGCTCGGAGATTTAAGGCTTCCCTCTTTTTTGCTTTACACCTATTGAACAAGAAAGTTTCGTGGGTTCAATATAATTCACTACATTTGCTATATGACATACAGATTATGAAAGAATATAAAATAACATTTTGGAAGGTATTAAATCAAGTCAAGGGGGATATTTTGACTCTTTGTCTGCTTGTGGGTATTATATGGTTCTTAACATCAAGCCCTTCAGTAAATAAAGACAGGCTACTAGGAACTTATGTTATAATTTTATCTGGAATTCTTCCAGGTTTGATATATCCTCTGTTTATACATATAAATCATTACAGATACGATAAAAAAACAAAGCTCACCATTGATAGAAGACATAAAAAGATATTTTATGTATCAGAAGACGTATCTAAAGAATTTATGATATCCGACATAACTTACATCAAAAAGCATGGTTGTGTGCTTTCTGCTTTTACTTTTGGTTTTTCTGAAATCTATTTGCAAGATAGAACTCGTATATTTGTAACTTATTTCGCTATGCCGTTTTTAGATAAAGAGTTAAAACACATAAAACGAGGTTATGATCGTTATTACGACTTACGTCTTTTTAGATGGAAGAAAAACTATTGATTCCCATAAATCTCCGAGCAGCGAACTGTGTAATTCGCTGCTCGGATATTTAAGGCTTCCCCCTTTTTTTCTTTACGCCTATTGAACAAGAAGGTTTCGTGGGTTCAATATATTTCACTAAATTTGCTATCTAAGGGCGAATGAAGCAGTTTTATGGAACAGATAAGGATTATAAAAAAAACTCTCACCACTGGTGAGAGAAATCTCTTGACATAGTAATAGCTTTAAAGATAGTTATGTTTTGGAGTTTTTAGGCTTGCCAGAGTCTCATAATTATCGTCAATGCTTTCGTAATTTCCTTTCGAGTTTAACCATAAACTCACAGTTTTTTACTCCCCAGTCGGGAGCGATAAGTAAATCTTTGGGAGATTGCGAAACAAATCTTTCTATAACGAAGTCGGGATTTAAGCGGTCTTTAAAGTCGATACACAAATCTATGTATTCGTCAACTGAATATAGATTAAACCATTCTGGGTGTTCGTGGTATTGACGAGCCATTTTCGTGTCGCGTATTATCTGTAGCTGATGTAACTTTACGGTTGTTAATGGCAACTCCGATATTTTGTTTGCATTAGACAGAATCATTTCTCGAGATTCGCCTGGAAGACCTAAAATAAGGTGAGCTCCACACATTATTCCTTTATTGTGGGTGCGAATTATAGTTTCTACTGCTTCTTCGTAGGTATGTCCTCTGTTTATTAATTTGAGAGTTGGGTTGTGTGTCGATTCTATACCATATTCTATCAGTAGAAAATGTTTTTTTGAAATCTTTTCTAACTCATCGAGCAAGTCGTCGGACATACAGTCGGGGCGAGTTCCTATTATCATACCTACAACTTCTGGATAATTCAAAGCTTCGTTGTACTTCGCAAGAAGTTTTTCAGTTTCGTCGTAAGTGTTTGTGTAGGCTTGAAAATAGGCAATGTATTTCATCTCAGGGTATTTGCTTGAGAAAAACTCTATGCCTTCTTCTAATTGTTGGCTTACCGATTTGCTATTTGCGGCGTATTGCGGACTAAAAGTCTGGTTGTTGCAATAAGTGCAACCGCCAAGTCCTTTACTTCCGTCTCTGTTAGGACAGGTAAAGCCTGCATTTATAGAAATTTTCTGAACCTTAAAAGGGAAAAACTTGCCAAAGAAGTCGCCAATATTGTTTAATACTGACGATTCTTTCTTATCAGTACTTGAATGTTCCATTCTCGCTTTCTATGATAAGCTCTTTTGTGTCGGAAGCCTCAACAAACCCTACAATTTGAGCGTCGATATCGAATGATTTAGATATGGCAATAATCTCATTGGCATATTCTTTTGGTAGATAAATCTCCATACGGTGCCCCATATTGAATACCTTATACATCTCTTGCCAGTCGGTTCCCGATTGTTCTTGTATTAATTTGAACAAAGGAGGAGTAGGGAATAGGTTGTTTTTAGTGATTTTTACTTTGTCAACAAAATGAAGAACCTTAGTTTGCGCTCCGCCAGAAACGTGAACCATACCGTGTATCTTATCTCTCATTGTGTCTAAGATATTTTTTATAACAGGAGCGTATGTTCGAGTAGGAGATAAAACTAATTTGCCGGCATCTATTCCTAATCCTTCAATTTGGTCGGTAAGTTTCATACCTCCCGAATAAATTAAGTCTTCAGGAACGTTAGGGTCAAAGCTTTCGGGATATTTATCTGCTAAGTATTTCGAAAACACATCGTGGCGAGCAGAAGTTAGTCCGTTGCTTCCCATACCGCCGTTGTATTCTTTTTCGTAAGAAGCTTTACCGTAAGAAGCTAACCCAACAATCACATCGCCTGCTTGTATGTTTGCATTATTGATAACGTCGGAGCGTTTCATTCTGCAAGTAACAGTAGAGTCTACTATAATAGTGCGAACTAAATCGCCTAAGTCGGCAGTTTCGCCTCCTGTTGGATATATGTTTACGCCTAAAGAGCTAAGTTCTTCGCATAGTTCGTTTGTGCCGTTTATTATTGCAGATATAACTTCGCCGGGTATAAGGTGTTTGTTTCTTCCTATGGTTGAAGAAAGGAGAATATTATCTGTAGCTCCAACGCAAAGCAAATCGTCAATGTTCATTATTAAAGCGTCTTGTGCTATGCCTTTCCAAACAGATAAGTCGCCAGTTTCTTTCCAATAAAGATAAGCTAAAGACGATTTAGTACCCGCTCCATCGGCGTGCATAATGTTGCAATACTCTTCGTCGTTACCTAATACATCGGGTATTATTTTGCAAAAAGCTTGAGGGAATATACCTTTGTCGGTATTCTTGATTGCGTTGTGAACATCTTCTTTAGAAGCTGAAACTCCGCGTTGCATATATCTCTGATTGTTCATATTCTCTGAGTTTTCGGCAAAAGTAATAAAATATTTGATAATATACTAATATGTTTCTTCGTTATAGAGAGTATGCAAATAGATAAAAATAACTACTTTTGCGTTATGAGTAAACGAATATATATACTTTCTCTTTTGTTTATCCTTTTTATACAAGTGATACAGGGACAAAGTTACCGCACTGAGAGCTTTTCTACAAGGATACAAACTCTTCAGGTATTGCATTACGAAAATTGGGAAAAAGCTCCTATAATTAATCTTCATAGTAATGAACAAATAGAAATATCTTTTGATTTACTTGGTGTGTCGCCCGAGTATTTTACTTATAGAATAATTCATTGCGATGCCGAATGGACTAAGTCTCAGCTTGTGGAGTCGGAATATATGTTTGGTTTACAGAATAATCTTATCAACGATTATAATAATTCGTTTAATACGAGAATGGATTATGTTAATTATAAACTTAAAATACCTAACGATGATGTAAGTTTGAGAGTTTCGGGCAATTATGTTGTGCAGGTATTTACTCAAACGGGAAGTGAACCTGTGTTAAATGCTTGCTTCTCGGTAGTCGAACCGAGTGTTAGTGTTGATATGAAGCTGTCTTCTATTACCGATAAGGGAGCTAATTCAAAATATCAAGCAGTTAGTTTCGATATTAATTATGGGAATGAAGTAAAATCGCCAATTCAAGATTTCAAGATTTATGTTCAACAAAACAATAGAACAGATAATCAAGCGAAATTAGTTAAACCTTTACGAGTGCAAAACGGTAAGGCTATCTACGACCATAATCCGTCTCTGATATTTGATGCTGGCAATGAGTATCGAAGCTTTGAAATTATAACAACTTTATATGCTGGTATGCACGTAGAGTCGTTAGAATATCACGCACCTTACTATCATTCAATTCTTTCTCCTGATTTTCCTCGCAACAATCGTTCGTATACTTTCGATAACGATATTAATGGAAAAATATATATAAGGAATAAAGATGCTTACGATTCAAACATTGAGGCTGACTATCAGTTCGTACATTTTTATATTCCTTGCGATCAGCCATTAGTAGATGATGTATATATTCTTAGTAATGCTCTGCATAATATTTTGGACGATCGTTCTAAAATGGAGTTTAGTTATAATGATAGAGGTTACGTCAAAACTTTATTCCTTAAAGAAGGATACTATAGTTATATGTATGTTACAAAGAAGGAGGGTAGTGAGTTGGCAACAACTAACATTATAGAGGGCGACTTCTTCCAAACCGAAAACGAATATAGAGTTATGATATATTCACGAACTATTGGTATGCGCTACGATAAACTAGTGGGTGTTGAAACTCTTCAATCTAAATAAATAATTATGTTATTGTTTTATGCTCCAGATATAAATACGCTTCTCGAACTTCCCGAAAAGGAGTCGCAACATTGCGTTAGAGTTTTAAGAAAACAAATAGGGGATATTATTAATATAACTGATGGAAAGGGTTATTTTTACGAGGCTTCTATCACAGATGCCAATCCTAAACACTGTAAAGTAGAGATAATAAATAAAATTAAACCTAATAAAGCTTGGAACTGCAAGATAGAAATTGCTATAGCTCCTACAAAAAACATAGACCGAATAGAGTGGTTTGCCGAAAAAGCCACAGAGATAGGGATAGATAAAATAACTTTTCTGAAAACTCGCTATTCCGAAAGGAAAGAGATAAAGCTCGACCGTATAGAAAAGATATTGATTTCGGCAATGAAACAGTCGGTAAAAGCTATTTTGCCCGAACTTTCGGAGATGACAGACTTCAAGAAATTCGTAACGCAAAAGTATAATGGGCAAAAGTTTATAGCCCATTGTGTCGAGGGTGAGAGGCAGTTGCTAAGTTCCTTATACAATATAGGAGAAGATTCTCTTATTCTTATCGGTCCGGAAGGAGATTTTAGTGAAGAGGAAGTAGCGTTGGCTCTTGATAATGGTTTCAAAGCAATATCGCTTGGCGAAAGTCGACTAAGAACAGAAACCGCAGCTCTAACAGCTTGCCAGACTATACATATAATTAATCAGTTAAAACAATGATACAATTTACCGATTGGGGACTTATTCCTTATTCTCAGGCTTACGAGAAACAGAAACTTCTGTTTGAAACAGCGATTGCTAACAAAGCAAACAAACAACCTGTTGATAATATAACTGTTTATTGCGAGCATCCTCACGTAATTACTGTAGGTAAAAATGGACTTTTCTCTAATCTCCTTTTCCCAGAAGCAATGCTTAAAGAGAAAGGGGTAGAGTTGTATCACGTAGATAGGGGAGGTGATGTAACTTATCACGGTCAGGGGCAGATTGTGGGCTATCCTATCTATGATTTAGAATCGTTTAATATAGGACTGAAAGAATATATACACCGAATAGAAGAGATTATTATAAAGACTATCGCCGAATATGGTGTTGTTGGAGAGCGATTAGATGGGGCAACTGGTGTTTGGATAGATAAAGATGTGTCAGGAAGAGCTCGTAAGATAGCAGCAATAGGAGTGAGAAGTAGTAGATACGTTACGATGCATGGTTTCGCTCTAAATGTAAATACCGACTTAAGTTACTTTAACCTTATTAATCCTTGCGGTTTTGTAGATAAAGGAGTAACGTCTTTGGCAAAAGAAATAAATAGAGAAGTTAACCAAAACGAAGTTAAGGAGATATTAACTAAATACTTTGCAGATTTTTTTGATTAATGTATTGTATTTAGCGTTAAAAACTTTACCTTTGCAGCAACAAATAGAAAAAATGAACAATACAAACGCGCATACTCATCATCATCACGGCGAATAAGTTTCGGCGAGCTGAGTTGTGTTCTAAATTAATAAAATATACAGGCTTGCCATTGGTAAGCCTTTTTAATTATAAATAGATATGTTAAGAATAGCAGTACAAACAAAAGGACGACTTTTTGAAGAAACAATGGAGTTGCTTAAAGAAGCAGGTATTAAACTTACAGCAAGTAAGAGAAGCTTGCTTGTGCCTTCAAAAACATTTCCAGTAGAATTACTTTTTCTTCGCGACGACGATATTCCTCAAGCTGTGGCAGACGGTGTTGCAGATGTAGGTATTGTAGGTGAAAACGAATATGTAGAGAAAAAGCAAGATGCAAACATAATAAAGAAACTTGGTTTCAGTAAGTGTCGTCTTTCTTTAGCTATACCAAAAGATGTAGACTATAAGGGATTAAGTTGGTTCTCTGGAAAAAAGATAGCAACGTCTTATCCTGAAATACTAACCGACTTCTTAAAGAAAAATGCAATAAAAGCAGACATTCACGTAATAAGTGGTTCGGTAGAAATTGCTCCTGGTATAGGTTTAGCAGATGCTATCTTTGATATAGTAAGCTCAGGAAGTACACTTGTAAGTAACCATCTTAAAGAAATAGAAGTAGTGATGAAGTCTGAAGCCTTGCTGATAGGAAATAAATCACTAAGCAGAGAGAAAAAAGAAATACTTGAAGAACTAATTTTCAGAATAGATGCAGTGCAAGAAGCTGACGATAAAAAATATATTCTGTTGAACGCTCCTAATGATAAACTTGACGAAATATTAGAAATCCTTCCCGGTATGAAAAGTCCTACAGTGTTGCCTCTTGCTCAAGAAGGCTGGAGTTCTATTCACTCAGTGATAAGCGAAAAGAAATTCTGGGAGATAATAGGAAAACTTAAAGTGGCAGGTGCAGAAGGTATACTTATTATTCCTATCGAAAAGATGATTTTATAATTATGCAAGTAATTAAATATCCAGATAAACAACAGTGGCAAGAGATTGTCGCACGACCAACTATCGATAATTCCAATCTTTTTGGATTAGTACAGGATATACTCTCCGATATTAAACAGAGAGGCGATGAAGCCGTAAAGGAATATAGCTTGAAATTCGATAAGGTACAGTTGTCTTCCTTTGAGGTCTCGAAAGAAGAGAAAGACTCAGCAGAAGCGCAACTGTCGGAAGAACTGAAAAAAGCTATACTTGTAGCTAAAGATAATATATCAAAATTTCATAGCTCTCAGATACAATCTTTTAATAAAGTAGAAACATCGCCTGGTGTAGTGTGTTGGCAGAAAGCATCTGCTATCGAAAGGGTAGGTTTGTACATACCTGGAGGCACAGCTCCTTTGTTTTCTTCTGTGTTAATGCTTGCTATACCAGCAAAAATAGCAGGTTGTAAATACGTAACACTTTGTACTCCGCCAAACGAAGAAGGAAAAGTTCACCCTGCAATATTATTTGCTGCAAAAGTTGCTGGTGTAGATAATATATATAAGGTGGGAGGAGTGCAAGCTATAGCTGCTATGGCTTATGGAACTCAGTCGATACCGAAAGTGTACAAGATATTCGGACCAGGTAATCAGTATGTTACCGCAGCCAAACAACTTGTAAGTCTTAAAGATGTGGCAATAGATATGCCTGCTGGTCCTTCGGAGGTAGAAGTTATTGCCGATGATTCGGCAAACCCTTGCTTTGTGGCAGCAGATATGTTGTCGCAGGCAGAACACGGTGCTGATAGTCAGGCTGTGTTGTTAACTACGTCGGAAGATTTTGCCAATAAGGTAGAACAAGAAGTTTACCTCCAGCTCGACAAATTGCCACGTAAAGAACTCGCAGCAAAGTCGGTAGCTAATAGTAAGATAATAATTCTTAAGAACAATGATGAAGTTATTGAACTTACTAATTACTATGCCCCCGAACACTTAATAATAGAAACCGAGAATTATAAAGAACTATCGGAACAGATA
Source organism: Dysgonomonadaceae bacterium PH5-43 (assembly GCA_029916745.1). Classification (NCBI taxonomy): domain Bacteria; kingdom Pseudomonadati; phylum Bacteroidota; class Bacteroidia; order Bacteroidales; family Dysgonomonadaceae; species Dysgonomonadaceae bacterium PH5-43. Next base: position 10,244 of record JARXWK010000030.1, read on the forward strand.
GTAAATGCAGGCTCGGTGTTTCTTGGTCATTATACTCCAGAAAGTGCAGGCGATTATGCTTCAGGCACTAATCATACCTTACCAACAAATGGTTATGCCAAAGCATATAGCGGAGTAAATCTTGATAGTTATATTAAGAAGATAACCTTTCAAGAGATAACTCGTGAAGGTTTAACTAATCTTGCGCCAACTATCGAAATAATGGCAGAGAACGAGTCTCTTGTAGCTCACAAAAACGCAGTTACTTTTAGAGTAATGTAATATATTTACAATATGAACTTAGAAACATTAGTACGCCCTAATATATGGAAACTCAAACCATATTCTTCAGCTCGAAGTGAGTTTAAGGGCGAAGCGTCTGTATTTCTTGATGCAAATGAGAATCCTTATAACTTTCCTTATAACCGTTACCCCGATCCATTGCAACATAAATTAAAAGATAAAATAGCAAAACTTAAAGGAGTGCGCAGTTCTCAGATAATGATAGGCAATGGAAGCGACGAACCAATAGATTTAGTGTTTCGTATATTTTGCGAACCAGGAGTAGACAATGTTGTAGCAATAGATCCTACTTACGGTATGTATGAAGTTTGTGCCGATATTAATAATGTGTCGTATCGCAAAGTATTGCTTCGTGAGGATTATTCTTTAGATGCTGAGGCTATTCTTAAAGCTGTTGACAAAAATACTAAACTCATATTCCTTTGTTCGCCAAACAATCCTACAGGCAATCTTCTGAATAGGGAAGAAATGCTAAAGGTTGTTAGTAATTTCGAGGGGATAGTTATAATAGATGAGGCTTACGTTGATTTTAGTTCCGAACAAAGTTGGTTAAACGAATTAGATAGTTATCCTAATGTTGTAGTTCTTCAAACATTTTCTAAGGCTTGGGGTTTGGCATCGGTTCGCTGTGGTTTAGCTTTCGCATCAGAAGAAATAATTAGTTTCTTCAATAAAGTAAAATATCCATACAATATTAACTTACTAACACAAGACTTTGTAAGTACTCAATTAGATAAAGAAGAAGAAAAAAAACAATGGGTAGATACATTAATCAAAGAGCGTGCAACACTTAAAGCAGAGCTTGAAAAACTTGATACGGTAGAAAAAGTATATCCATCAGAAGCAAATTCTCTTTTAGTAAAAGTTAAAGATGCTAATGGCACTTATCAAACTTTGGTAGACAAAGGTATTGTTGTTCGAAATAGAAACTCAGTGTCGCTATGTCTTAACTGTTTGAGAATAACTATTGGAAGTCCGCAAGAAAACGCCATATTACTTAAAGAACTAAAAACAGTATAATGAAACAAGCATTGTTTATAGACCGAGATGGAACAATAATAATTGAACCTCCAATAACCTTTCAGGTAGATAATCTTGAGCAGATGACGTTTCTGCCTCGTGTAATTCGTAACTTATACTTCATACGAACTAAAACCGACTTCGAGTTTGTGATGGTAACAAACCAAGATGGATTAGGAACTCCTGCAAATCCTCAAGAAAACTTCGATATTGTTCAAGGTAAAATGTTAGAAATTCTTGAAGGTGAGGGAGTGAAGTTCGATGATATACTGATAGATAAATCATATCCAGAAGATAATCTTCCAACTCGTAAGCCAGGTACAGCTATGCTCACTAAGTATATGAAAGGAGACTATGATATGTCGTCGTCTTTCGTGATAGGTGATCGTGTTACAGATGTAGAGCTTGCTAAAAATTTAGGTTGCAAAGCCATCTTTCTTAACGACATATCGTTGTTGAACGATGAGCTTAAACCTTATTGTGCTTTAGCTACTTCTAACTGGGACGAGATAACCGAGTTTCTTTTTGCCAAAGAGCGCAAAGCTGTTGTGTCTCGAAAGACTAACGAAACAGATATTCATATAGAACTTAATCTTGATGGAAACGGACGAGCCGATATATCTACAGGATTAGGCTTTTTCGACCATATGTTGGAGCAAATAGCTAAACATTCGGGCGTAGATTTGGTTATAAAGGCAAAGGGTGATTTGAATGTTGATGAACATCACACAATAGAAGATACAGGTATAGCTTTGGGAGAAGCTCTGCTTATTGCCTTAGGAAATAAAAGAGGAATAGAACGTTATGGCTATAGTTTGCCTATGGACGATTGTTTTTGTTCTGTAGCTTTAGATTTTGGAGGAAGACCTTGGTTGGTTTGGGAAGCCGACTTTAATCGAGAGAGAGTAGGAGATATGCCTACAGAAATGTTTTTACACTTCTTTAAGTCGGTAAGTGATTCAGCAAAGATGAATCTTAACATCAAGGCAGAAGGACAAAACGAACACCACAAGATAGAAGGAATATTTAAAGCCTTTGCACGTTCTATAAAGATGGCAATCCGTAGAGATATTTTTAATTACGAATTACCAAGTACAAAAGGTACATTATGAGAATAAATTTATATATTTGTCGTCAAATTAAACAATTAAATACAATGTTATGAAATCAAAATTTTTAATTTACGGTTTAGCAATAGCTTTTACCTTTTCGTTAAGTGCTTGTAAAACAAAGCAAAGTAACTATAATAAAGTGTTGGAACAAGCTCAACAAAAGGCAATAGCCGAAGCAGAAGAAGCGGAAATAGAAGTTGCCGAAGAAGTGGAAATAATGGAAATGGCTCCAGTAGAAAAAGAAAAGCCTGTGGTGAAAGAAACTTTTCAGGTAGAAAAAGTAACGGCAGTAGAAGGTAGTGTTAAAGACTATAGCGTAGTAATTGGAAGCTTTATAAACAAAACCAATGCGGAATCGCTAAAAAATCGTATGGTAGCTCAAGGCTATAAAGCATTATTGGCAAAAAACGAACGTGATATGTATCGTGTTATAGTTGCTACTTTTGATAATAAGAGTGATGCAATAAGCGCAAGAGAGCAAATTAAAACAAAATATGCTCCAAATTTCAACGATGCTTGGTTGTTACAAAAAGGGTATTAATGTGAAAATATGAAGACGAGAAAGAGTGCAGGGCTGTTAAGTTTTGCACTTTTTTGTTTTTATAAGGTATTGCTATAATCAGGAATATCTTCAACGAAACAATACTTACCATTGTTATTCGCTATACAGCAATAATGTTCGATACCATTAGTAACGATTAAACATTTAACACCCAAAACCATATTGTAACGCGCTATCTGGTCGAAAACACTCTGGGTTATTTTTACCGAAGGAGCCTTATATTCGATAATCATAACAGGTTTAAGCTGCTTGTTGTAAAGAACAGTGTCGCAACGCCTCTTAAGATTTCCGAGTTCTATACAAACCTCATTAGCAAGTAACCCTTCAGGATAGTTTTTATATTCAATAAGAAACCCAATAAACATCTGACGCACGTACTCTTCGGGAGTAAGTCGCACGTATTGCTTACGGAGGCGGTCGAAGACATATCTTTTGCCGTCTTCTTCTTTACTTATTAATTTCGTATCAGGAAGATTTAGTTCCTTCATTTAGTTGTATTATTGAGGTGCGAAGATAATCTATTTTCTTGCTAAATACCTTAGTTATATTGTGATATATAACTTCTTTTTAGAATGTTTAACTATCTCAGATATTAATGATTTTGTGTGATTTGTAGAAGTCGAGGTGTTTTTGGAATTTCACAGTGAGCTATAAAATTATCTCAAAGACTTTTTGGTAAATCACAGTGAGTTTTAGGTCGAAAAACACCGAGTTATTTTTGTAATACAGTGAGCTATTCAAGTAAAAGAGCAAAAAAATACCGCTAAGAGATAGTTCTTTAGCGGTATTCTTCATTTGCTTGAGCAAAGATAACACATTTTTAACCGTTTGTCAAATGTTAATTAACAAAGATTATACTTTGCTTAATCCGTATCTTCAAGGAAGAAGATGTCATTAACCTGCTTGTTGCAAACTTTTGCAATCTTTAATGCCAAAACTGTAGACGGAACATACTTCTCCGATTCTATAGCGTTGATGGTTTGTCGGCTTACACCAATCATTTCAGCCAATTGTTGTTGAGTTATTCTTAGTATGGCACGCTCTACTCTTATGTTATTCTTCATTGTTGTTGTGTAGTTGTAGTTTAGAACGATAAATAATGAAATTGTACCTTATTATAAACACAATAAGTAGAGAAGCGAATGTATTTATCATTACTGCTTTCAAGAATGTAAAATCAAAAAAGAATAGAATACAGAAAATCTGAATAGCATAAGTTACATAAGTAGCCCAGAGCAAAGACTCTAATCTTATTTTAGCAATGTATTCATCTTCATTCTTTTCTTTAGAGAATGCTACAAATACACCACCCAGAATAAACAGTAATCCTGCCAATTCGTCTGTGAAATTAGTGTCTACAATCTCATACAATTGATGTTCTGTTAGATTTAATCCAGGAATACCAAAAGGATTAGGCAATAAAGAAAGAGCTTTAATGTCTAAGAATGGAAGTTCAAAACCATTGAAAATGACCATAAACCCTAATATAATACCAGGTATTAGTAGTGTCCAGCCAATAATCCGAAACTTGTTCGGAAATAAAAAATTTGTTTTCATACTAATATATTTAATAATTACATCGGCAAAGGTAAAACAAAGATTTCATAAAGACAAGTATATTTTACATTTTATCAAATAGAGTTTTCTTTTTTGCTTTATATTTGAATAATAATATCGTCAGGATACGTATTAATTTCGGTAGCTGTTTTTTTAACTTCGGTACGAATTAACAACTACTAACAACCCTTCTGCCTTAATTTTGTTTCAAAAGAAGATATACAAATAGTTATGGACAATACAATTAAAGAATTAACGGAGAAGATTTATTTCGAGGGAATAGAGAAAGGTAATGAAGAGGCTAATCGTATAATAAGTAAAGCTCACGCCGAAGAACAACTTATTATAAAGGAAGCAGAAGAGAAGGCTTTACGTATTATTAGTGATGCCGAAGAAAAGGCTCGTAATTTACAAAGCAATACTAAAGCGGAGCTTAAACTTTATGGTAAACAAATGGTAGAGGCTCTGAAAACAGAAATAATAAATCTTGTAAACGGAGAGATTTGTAAGTCGTCGGTTAAAGAAGCTTTTGCCGATAAGGAGTTTATACAAAAAATGATTCTTGCTCTTGTTTCTAACTTTGCTAAAGAAGAGAAGTTTGTAATTGAAACAAAAGAAACACAAGAGATTAAGAAATATCTTGAATTAAATACTAAAGATATTCTTGATAAAAAACTTGTTATAGAAAAGGTTAATGGCATTAAGTCGGGCTTTGTGTTGAAGCCTAAAGATGGTTCGTATAAGATAAGCTTCGGAGAAGATGAGTTTGTGAATTATTTCAAAGAACTGCTTCGTCCGCATTTGATAGATTTATTGTTTGGAGGTAACAATGAGTAATTATTATTGCTTTATATCGGGATTGCACAACGTAGACATAGGAGATGAACGTATTACTTATAGCGTAAAAGACTTCAGAACCGAACTTGAGGAAGTATTATCTAAAACCGACAAAAAGATTATAGAGCTTTTCTATCTGCAGTTCGAGAATAAAAATCTCTTGCATCGTTTGCAAAACAAAGAGATAAAAGACGAAGACATTGAGAGTTTATCGCCCTATTACCTTAGGCAATTTGCAGAAGCTTATATTAAAGGTGAGCCTATAAACGAAAATCTTTCGTGGGAAGACCAACTTTCGGCTCTTTATTATGAGTATGCAAGCAAGTGCAAGAATAAGTTTGTGGCAAGTTGGTTTGAGTTTAATCTCAACTTGAATAATATGCTTATAACTAAAACTTGCAAAAAGTATAATTGGAATACAGATGCTTATGTTATAGGCAGTATTGAAGATGCAGAGTTTGAATACTCCGACTTTGTGTCGCGCATATTTGAAGAAAATAACTTGCAAGAGCGAGAGTTGCAAATAGATGTTCTTCGTTGGGAGTGGCTCGAAGAAAATTCATTCTTTCATTATTTCTCAGTAGAACAGATATTTGTTTATCTTATTAAATTAGAAATAATAGAACGTTGGGTGGGTTTAGACCCAGAGGAAGGGCAAAGGAAATTTAGACAAATAATAGACAGATTGAAGAAAGAGATACAATGAACACAAAAGGAAAAGTAAAAGGAGTTGTTTCCAACTTGGTGATAGTAGAGGTTGAAACTCCGGTATCGCAAAACGAAATATGTTTCATTTCGTCAGATGGAGATAGGTTAATGGCAGAGGTTATAAAAGTTATAGGTAATGATGTTTATGTGCAGGTGTTTGAAAGCACTCGTGGACTTAAAGTTGGTGCTTCTGTAGAGTTTGTTGGTTATATGTTAGAGGTTTTATTAGGTCCTGGATTGTTGTCGAAGAATTTCGACGGTTTGCAGAACGACTTAGATAAGATGACTGGAGTATTTCTAAAACGAGGAGAATATACTTATCCTTTAGATGAAGATAAACTGTGGGACTTCGAACCTTTGGCTAAAGTAGGCGATAAGGTTATAGCAGGGGCTTGGCTTGGGGAAGTAGACGAAAATCATCAACCTCACAAAATAATGCTACCTTTTAAGATGAAGGGGGAATATCTGGTTAAAGAGATTGCGCCTAAGGGGAAGTACAATATTAATCATATAATAGCGGTAGTGGAAGATGAGTCGGGAGAAACGCATAATATAACTATGGTACAGAAGTGGCCTGTTAAAGTTCCTATTATGGCACACAAAGAAAAGCCTCGTCCTTTCAAGTTATTAGAAACAGGTGTTCGTACAATAGACATTACAAATCCTATAGTAGAAGGAGGAACGGGGTTTATTCCTGGTCCGTTCGGTACTGGTAAAACAGTTCTTCAGCACGCAATATCGAAACAAGCCGAAGCCGATATAGTTATTATGGCTGCTTGTGGAGAGCGAGCTAATGAGGTTGTGGAAATATTCAGTGATTTCCCAAAACTTATAGACCCTCACACGGGGCGTAAACTTATGGAGCGTACTATTATTGTAGCAAATACATCGAATATGCCTGTTGCAGCTCGAGAAGCTTCTGTGTATACGGCCATGACGATTGCAGAATATTATAGAGCGATGGGACTTAAAGTTCTTCTTATGGCTGATTCTACTTCGCGTTGGGCGCAAGCATTAAGAGAACAGTCTAACAGGTTAGAAGAACTTCCTGGTCCTGATGCTTTCCCTATGGACTTGTCGGCAATTATTTCAAACTTTTACGGACGAGCAGGTTATGTTATCCTAAACAACGATGCTACGGCTTCTATAACATTTATAGGAACAGTTTCTCCTACTGGTGGCAACTTGAAAGAGCCTGTTACTGAAAATACAAAAAAAGTAGCTCGATGCTTTTTCGCTCTTGAACAAGAGCGTGCCGACCGTAAACGTTATCCAGCTGTTAATCCTTTCGATTCGTATTCTAAGTATTTAGAATATCCCGAATTTAAGGAGTATATTTCAAATGTTATCTCTGACGATTGGATTGAAAAGGTAAACGAAATAAAAACGCGCCTTCAGCGTGGTAAAGAAATTGCTGAACAAATTAATATCTTAGGCGATGATGGTGTGCCTGTAGATTACCATATAACTTTCTGGAAGTCTGAACTAATAGATTATGTAATTCTTCAACAAGATGCTTACGATAAGGTTGATGCCGTTACTCCTATTGAGCGACAGAAATATATGCTTGATCTTGTAGTGGCTCTTTGTCGAAAAAAATATGAGTTTAATGACTTTGTAGAGGTAATGGATTATTTCAAAAAGCTTATAAACATACTTCGACAAATGAATTATTCAGATTTTAAGTCTGATTCGTTTAACAATTACCAACAACAGATAGATATATTATGACAACAACAAAAGCATTCCAAAAAGTATATACACGTATTACACAGATTACAAAAGCGACTTGTTCGCTTAATGCTTCTGGTGTAGGTAATGATGAGCTTGCTCTGATAAATGGGAAGCTTGCTCAGGTAGTAAAAATAACAGGAGAGGAGATAACTCTTCAAGTATTTGGAGGTACAGAAGGAATCCCAACCGATGCTGAGGTAGTGTTTCTTGGTAAATCGCCATCGCTTAAGGTAGGCGAACAATTAGTGGGTCGCTTCTTTAATGCTTATGGCGAACCTATTGATGGAGGTTCTATTCCTGAAGGTAAAGAAGTTGAACTGGGTGGTCCGTCGGTTAATCCTGTTAGACGTAAGCAGCCTTCCGAACTTATTGCTACAGGTATTGCTGGTATAGACCTTAATAATACTTTAGTTTCGGGACAGAAAATACCTTTCTTTGCCGACCCCGACCAACCTTACAATCAGGTAATGGCGAGTGTTGCTCTTCGTGCCGAAACTGATAAGATTATATTGGGAGGTATGGGGCTTACAAACGATGATTACTTATACTTCAAAAATGTATTCTCTAATGCTGGAGCTTTAGATCGTATAGTTAGTTTCGTTAATACTGCCGAAAATCCGGCAGTAGAGCGTTTGCTTATTCCTGATATGGCTCTAACAGCGGCTGAGTATTTTGCTGTTGAAAAGAATGAGAAAGTTCTTGTACTTCTAACGGATATGTCGGCTTATGCCGATGCTCTTGCAATAGTTTCTAATCGTATGGATCAGATACCATCTAAAGACTCTATGCCAGGTTCTTTGTATTCAGATCTTGCTAAGATATACGAAAAGGCTGTGCAGTTTCCCGAAGGAGGTTCTATTACAATCATTGCTGTAACAACTCTTTCGGGAGGAGATATAACTCATTCGGTTCCCGATAATACTGGTTATATAACCGAAGGACAACTTTATCTGCGAAAAGATACGGATACAGGAAAGGTTATCATAGATCCTTTTCGTTCTCTTTCTCGTCTTAAGCAATTAGTTATAGGGAAAAAGACAAGAGAAGACCACCCTCAGCTAATGAATGCGGCAGTACGTCTTTATTCTGACGCATCTAATGCAAAAACTAAAATGGAGAATGGCTTTGATCTTACAGATTATGATGAACGTACTCTACGTTTTGCTCGAGATTATGTTACTAAGATACTTTCTATAGATGTAAATCTTAATACAACACAGATGCTTGATGTTACTTGGAAGTTACTTTCTGATAATTTTACTCCCGAAGAGGTGAGTATTAAGAAAGAACTTATAGATAAATATTGGAATAAATAAATCGAATATGATTAAGTTTCAGTACAATAAAACCTCTTTGCAGCAATTAGACAAGCAACTGTCTATGCGGTTGCGCACTTTGCCTACAATAAAAAGCAAAGAAAGCGCATTGCGTGTCGAGGTTAAACATTCTAAAGATGAAATAGCTCGATTAGATATTGAACTCGAAAGACAAATAACTGTCTACAATTCTATGTCGGCTCTTTGGAATGAGTTTGACGCTTCGCTTGTTTCGGTTAAAGATGTTAATCTAAACACTCGTAAAATAGCTGGTGTTAGAGTTCCAGTATTAGAAAGTACAGAGTTTGAAGTACGTCCTTATAGTTTATTTAGTAGTCCTAAATGGTATGCCGATGGTATTGCTCTTATACAGAAAGTAGCAGAAGTAGGTATTCGTCGTGAGTTTTGTAAAAGCAAATTAGAATTGTTGGAGCAAGCTCGCAAGAAAACAACACAGAAGGTAAACTTATTCGAAAAGGTTCAGATACCCGGCTATGAAGATGCTATTCGTAAGATAAAGCGATTTATGGAAGATGAAGAAAATCTATCTAAATCATCTCAAAAAATAATGAGAGCCAATCAAGCACGTAAACAAAAACTTAAGGAGGAAAGCTTATGATAGAGAAGATGAAAAAATATTCGTTCTTGATTTATTATAAAGATTATGATAGTTTTCTCGAAAAACTACGTTCGTTAGGTGTAGTTCACGTAATAGAAACAGATAAAGGAGTGTTAGCCGACGATGTTGTGTTGCAAGAACAGATGCTTGAAGCTCGTCGTGTGAAGTCTATTATATCCGATTTATGTAAACGTACAGTTAAGAGTTCGGCTGATTTAAGTATTAAAGAATCTGGTTCGCAAATCCTTACAGAAATCGAACAGCTTAAAGAAAAAAGAGAAAAGATTCTTGCGGCACTTGAACTGTCTCGTAAAGAATTGGAACGAATGGCAGTATGGGGAGATTTCGACTTTACTCTTATTGATAAAATAAAGAATAACGGTTATTATCTCGAATTTTATTCTTGTCCAGCAAGTAAATACAAAAAAGAGTGGGAGAGTAGTTACAATGCAATAGTTTGTAAACAAAAGGGAGGCTATATCTATTTTGTAACATTAACTAAAGAGGCTATAAGTGACGAAGTAGAAGCCGATAAAGTTAAGCTTGCTCAATATTCTTACACAGAATTACTACAACAACAAGATGAATTGAATGGAGAGTTGCTTAAGTGCGATTTACACTTAGACAGTTATGCAGCAACATCTATCTCTGCTCTTAAAAAATATCAAGGTAATATTTACAACGATATAGATTTGAGTAAAGTAAAACTTAGTACATCTTCCGAAGTAGATAATAAAGTAATGTTTCTCGAAGGTTGGGTGCCTGTAGCTCAAGAAGAAGGCTTGCTTACAATGCTTAAAGAAGATAATGTTTTATATCAGATGGCAGAGCCTACACAAAGCGACAACGTACCTATATTGCTTCGTAATAATAAGTTTGCACAAATGTTTGAGGCTATAGGAGAAATGTATTCGCTACCCAATTACAATGGTTGGGATATGACTATACTTTGGGCTCCATTCTATACTATATTTTTTGGTATATGTTTAGGAGATGCAGGTTACGGCTTACTGTTAACTCTTGTGTCTTTAATAATGTTAAGAAGGGTAGCCGATAATTACAAATCGTTTGCTCGTTTAGGCTTATGTCTTGGTATTAGTACTATTATATTTGGTACTCTTTGTGGAACCTTTTTTGGGGTTGAACTTATGAATGTAAATATACCAATACTCAACGGACTAAAAACGGTTATGATAGATTCTAATCAACTCTTTACGCTTTCGCTTGTGCTTGGAGCTATACAGCTTTCGTTTGCTATGATAGTAAAAGGTATTAAAGAAACAATCCTTAAAGGGTTTCGTTACTCGCTCGACACTTGGGGCTGGTTGATGTGTTTGTTGGGAAATGGGATAACCTTTGCTTTAAGTAACACGGAAACTATTTCTACAGAAATAGCTACACCTATATATATAGGTGTAAATATTATAGCTTTCACTTGTATGTTGTTGTTAAACAACCCCGAACAAAACATATTAAAGAATATAGGAGGAGGCTTATGGGGATTGTATAATAAACTTACAGGTATTCTTGGCGATATATTATCATACATTCGTCTGTTTGCTTTAGGTATTTCTGGAGCTGTAATGGGGTTGGTGTTCAACCAACTTGCTATAAGTATAAGTGCTGATGTGGGAGTGCCTGTAGTAAGCCAGATTATATTGGTGCTAATACTACTTATTGGGCACGCTATGAATATATTTATCTCAGGCTTGAGTGCTTTTGTACACCCAATGCGATTAACCTTTGTTGAGTTTTACAACAATGCAGGGTTTGAGAGTGGAGGTAAGAAATATATTCCTTTTAAGAATAATAAATGATTAACAATTAATAAATAAAACAATTATGGAACCAATTATTTTAGCGTACATTGGAGTAGGGTTAATGCTTGCCCTTTCAGGTATTGGTAGTGTGTATGGAGTAACAATTTCGGGAAACGCATCAGTTGGTGCGTTGAAGAAAGACCCCGACAAGTTTGGTAACTATATGGTGTTGTCGGCATTGTCGGGAACTCAAGGCTTGTACGGATTTCTTGGTTACTTTCTTTTGTCGGGATATTTAACTCCTGATATTAGTATGTATCAAGCAGCCGCTATATTCGGCGTAACGATTGCTTTGGGTTTGGCTTGTTTGTTCTCGGCTTTTCGTCAAGGACAGATATGTGCAAACGGTATTGCAGGTATAGCTTCGGGACACGACCTGTTTGGTAAAACTATGATATTAGCAGTGTTTGCCGAACTTTATGCCATTATTGCTTTAGCTGCTTTGTTTTTAGTAGGACAAACACTTTAGTTTAATCTTAAAGTATCGAGGCTAACCAATTTTTACAACACATAACTTATATTCATCAAAAAGATTGTATCTTTGCCTAACACAACAAATTTCATTATGAAAACAAAGCAAGATATAGTCAAGAATTGGTTGCCTCGATACACTAAGCGATGCTTGGAAGACTTTTCGGAGTATATACTTCTAACAAACTTTAGTAAGTATGTCGAGATATTCGCAAACTATTATGGTGTAGATATTGAAGGGAAAGATTCTAATATGCCTAACGCTTCGGCTAAAGGTATAACAATAATAAATTTCGGTATGGGTTCGGCTAATGCTGCTACTATTATGGATTTGTTGAGCGCAATAAAACCTAAAGCCGTTCTGTTTCTTGGTAAGTGTGGCGGACTCAAAAGCAATAATTCGGTAGGAGATTATATTCTTCCGATAGCAGCCATAAGGGGAGAGGGAACTTCTGATGATTATTTCCCTCCTGAAGTGCCATCGCTTCCCGCTTTTAGTTTGTTGCGTGCTGCATCAACTACTATAAGAGATATAAACAGAGATTACTGGACGGGAACTGTATATACAACCAATCGAAGAGTGTGGGAACATAACGATGAGTTTAAGGATTACTTAAAGTCGATAAGAGCCATAGGTGTTGATATGGAGACTGCTACTTTGTTTACCGTAGGTTTTGCTAATCATATTCCAACAGGAGCAGTTTTGTTGGTTAGCGACCAACCAATGATTTCGGAAGGAATAAAAACCGAAAAGAGTGATGAACTTGTTACTCAAAATTATGTGGAAGAACACGTGATGGTTGGGATTAAAACGCTTGAAACGATAATAGAAAATAAAGAAACAATAAAACACTTACGTTTCGATTGGTAATTATGGCAAAAAATTTCACATATCAAGAAATAATAAGAGATATAAAGCAAAAGAAGTTCGCTCCTGTTTATCTGCTTCAAGGAGATGAAAGTTATTATATAGACGAAATTACAAATGCTATAGTAGAAAATGCTTTAGAAGAATCGGAGCGAGATTTTAATCAAACTATTGTTTATGGCTTAGAAACCGATGTTGCCACTATTATAGGGGCTTGTCGTCGTTATCCTATGATGTCTGAACGTCAACTTGTGATAGTTAAAGAGGCAAAGAGTCTTAAAAATATCGACGAGTTGGTTCATTATGTAACTAAGCCTCTTGCCACAACAATACTTGTAATAGCTCATAAACACGGTAAGCTCGACGGTCGTAAAAAGTTAGCTGGCGAAATAGCAAAGATTGGTGTGTCTTTCGAGTCTAAGAAATTATATGACAATAAAGTACCCGACTTTATTGTTTCTTATCTAAAAGATAAAAATATAGGTATTCCTATTCAAGAAGCACAAATGCTTACCGATTACTTAGGGGCTGACCTTAGTAAAATAGTTAATGAGTTAGATAAACTGTGTATAGCTATTCCTGAGGGAACAACACGTATAACCGCCGACCTTATAGAGAGTAATATAGGTATAAGTAAGGAGTTTAATAATTACGAACTTCAGAAGGCTGTAGCTAATAAAGATTTCTTGAAGGCTCAACGTATTGCTAAATACTTTGAAGAAAACCAAAAGAACAATCCATTTTTAAGAACATTACTTGTATTGTTTGGCTTTTTCACCAATCTAATGATTTGTCAGTTTGAGAAAGATCAATCGAAGGCTAACCTGATGAATAAGCTTGGCGTTAAATGGGATATGCAAATAGTAGACTACCTTTCTGCTATGCGTAATTACAAACCTACAAAAACAATGAATAATATTGCTATTATACGAGAGTACGATGCTAAGGCTAAAGGCTTTGGTAATAGCAGCACACCTCCAGGAAAACTTCTTATTGAGTTGTTGTATAAGTTAATGCACTAAACTACAGTATAATATTAAGGCTCTTTATTTCAGCTCTAAGTGCTTTGGCATTGCCGTTGGTATATTTATTTAGAAGATTCCAAAAGGCAGTACTATGATTCATCTCTATTGTGTGGCAAAGTTCGTGCAGTATAACATATTCGATAAGATGTTTAGGTAGAAGCATTAGATAAATAGATAAACTTATGTTCTTTTCTCGGGAACAAGAGCCCCAACGAGTTTTCATAAGTTTAATAGATACACATCTGTAAGTAAAGTTATAAAGCATAGCCAATCGGTATATTTCTTTAGGAAGATATTCGTTGGCTTGCTTAATTAAACTATTAAGGTCGTATTGAGGTTTGTTTTTTAATTTTTCTTCTACATTTACCTTTAAAGCTTTAGCTTGTTGTATTAAAGCGTCTCTATTTTCGTTAAAGAAGTTTTTAGCAATAGTGTAATTACCACCATACGGAATAGTAACTATAGTAATATTGGGGCTTTTAACTTTCAGTATATAATTATTAGCTTTAGTATTTAACCTAAAAACTACCTCTCCTAACTCGGCATCTTTTACAATATCAACAACGCGTAACATTATTTGTATAGCTTATTAACTAAGTCTTGTCGTTTTAATTTGTTTAGTGAGCGAATTATCTGACCTTTATATTCTTTGTTATACCAAAAGAAATACTGACGTTGATTTAGTTTTTCTTCTTTCGTATGAGCTGTATAAACAGGTTTAAGAGTATAAGGATTAATACCGGAATAATAAATCTCAGTAGCCAAAGTCATAGGAGTAGGAGTAAAGTCTTGCACCTGTTCGAGATGGAAGTTCAATCCTTTAGTGATAACCGCAAGTTCAGCCATATCAGTTTCCGTTGAGGCTGGGTGAGAGCTTATAAAGTAAGGTATAAGTTGTTGTTTCAGATTAGCTTCGTTATTTATCTTATCGAAAAGTTTCTTGAATTTATAAAAATAATCGAACGAAGGCTTACGCATACAATACAGAGTTTCTGCAGAGGTGTGTTCGGGAGCAACTTTAAGTCTTCCCGATACGTGGTTTTTTATAAGCTCTTGCGTATAGTCTCTTGCAGCTTTATTTAGCTCGCCATTATCGTATTGATTAACAATCATATCGTAGCGAACTCCACTGCCAACAAAAGATTTCTTTACTCCTTGTATTCTGTCAACTTCCTTATATAGTTCCGTTAATGGAGTGTGGTCGGCATTTAAGTTATTACATACCTTAGGGAATATACACGAAGGCTTTTTGCAAACGTTGCACATTTTTTTGTCTTTACCTTCTATACGATACATATTTGCAGAAGGTCCGCCCAAGTCGCTTATATAACCTTTGAAATCATGCATTTTTGTTACAGCTTTTACTTCTTTTAGTATAGATTCTTTAGAGCGTGAAGCTATAAATTTACCTTGATGCGCTGATATAGTACAAAAAGCACAACCCCCAAAACAACCTCTATGTAAAGTTATGGAATGACGAATCATATCATAAGCCGGAATTCTTTTGTTTTTGTACTTAGGGTGAGGAAGACGAGTGTATGGCAAATCATAACAAGCGTCGACTTCCTTAGTTGTCATTGTAGGGTATGGAGGATTAACAACAATGTATTTTCCTTCTGTTTGTTGTATCAATCTAACAGCATTTACCTTGTTCGACTCTTCTTCGATATGTTTAAAGTTTAGAGCCTGTTTGGTTTTATCTTTTAAGCAAGTTTCAAACGATGATAATACTATGTCTCCATCTTTCTGTTTAATCTCGTTCTGTATGAATACAGTTTGAGGTATAGCAGCAAGCTGATTAACTTTAGCTCCATTTTGTATAGCAAAAGCAATATCTGTTATGGCTTTTTCGCCAGCTCCATAAATTAATATATCGGCTTTAGATGGAATTAATATGCTTGGAAGAAGTTTCTCTTGCCAGTAGTCGTAATGCGACAGACGACGCATCGAAGCTTCAATTCCGCCAACAATAACAGGAACATCAGGATATAAATCTTTTAATATATTAGAATAAACTATAGTTGGATAGTCGGGGCGCATATCAATACGAGCATCGGGGGTATAAGAGTCTTCAGAACGAAGTCTTTTGTTTGCTGTATATTTGTTAACCATAGAGTCCATTGCACCTGCCGATACTCCGAAAAACAAACGAGGCTTTCCAAGTTTTTTGAAATCTCTAAGGTCGTCTCTCCAATTCGGTTGAGGCACTATGGCAACTTTAAGCCCGATAGATTCTAACACTCTTCCCAATACGGCAGCACCAAACGAAGGGTGATCAACATAAGCATCGCCCGAGAATAAGATAACATCAAGTTCGTTCCAACCTCTTGCTTCAACTTCCTTTTTTGTTGTAGGAAGCCAATCTGTAACTTTAAGATTATTCATTCGACAAAGATAAATATAAAATAGGAGAAAGGAGAAGATTTTATAATTACTGTTTAAACCTTTTCTTTTCTTGCAGGTCTAAAAAATGTAACGAATAAACAAAGTAATTATTAACAAACGTGAGTTCGATATAAGAAATTCGATAAAAAATTAGCATAACAGCTAAAGATTGATT
This sequence comes from Dysgonomonadaceae bacterium PH5-43, assembly GCA_029916745.1. Taxonomy (NCBI): domain Bacteria; kingdom Pseudomonadati; phylum Bacteroidota; class Bacteroidia; order Bacteroidales; family Dysgonomonadaceae; species Dysgonomonadaceae bacterium PH5-43. The sequence continues at coordinate 26,735 of JARXWK010000030.1, forward strand.
ATATTTATGGTACTGAATTACAAACAATTAAT
>JARXWK010000031.1 GCA_029916745.1 Dysgonomonadaceae bacterium PH5-43
TTCGTAGTTGTTTGAAACTGAGCCATTATAGGAACGTTAAGATACAAAAGTGTTTGTTCTTCTTTATAATTATCCAAACGAGTATAATAATCAAACTTACTATTAGATGGAAAACTCGTAGGTGTTGGCACTTCGTATTTATCTTCTAATAGAGAAAAAGATTGTGATTGCTTCTCTTGAGAATAAACCAATCCTGAGCGCAAGCCCCATTTAGGAGAAAAAGAGTAAAGATAACTTACTCCGCCTTCTATTCCTGAGCCAAACCCTGCATATAAGCTCACTTCATCTTGTGCGGAAAGATTAATACCTATAAACGTTAATACAATAACCAAAGATAGTTTTATTCGTTTCATCTATTTTTCATTATAACAAACGACTCCGAACCTACTCTCAACATATACAACCCAGTTGTCCAATTAGAAGTATTAATTTTACTGTACTGCGAATCGGCTTCCATCTTAAGCATTGCATTCCCTGTAATATCATAAACCTGAATATTAGGGTTGTCTTCCCAGTTAGGATATTCGATATTCAACTCATTAATAACCGGATTAGGATAAAGCCGTATTTGAGAAGAACGTAAAGTTGACAAGTTTGACAAGCAACCACAAGCCTCTGTTCCATCAGTAGCTTTAAGCCATACGGTGTAAGAGTCTATATTATAGACATTATCAACAATTAGATTACCCGACACTTCGTTTTCAAGCTTTTTAGTCATAGCTTTATCGGCATACCACTGATATTCGGCAAACGTATATCCTCCGTTATTATCGGGATTGTTAACTACGGTAAGAACATTGTCCCAAACTTTCAAAACTGAGTTGTCGAACGGTTTTGTGAAATGTAATTTATATTTTACGGTCTGTTGTTCTCCCACATCTCCCTCTAACTCTATAGTTTTCGTTCCTGCTTTTGGGAAGGCAAAAATAGACGAAGCCTTCATATTATTAAAATAAATATTATTCCATTTGTAAGCGTTTGTTTCGCATGGGATAGATATAAAATACTCTAAAGTATTAGGATGAAATTCTGGTTTTACCAAACAATTATCTTGAGAAAAGGTATTTAGAAGATTTTCTAATTCTTCTAAATAAGTAGGCTCAAACTGCTCTACATCGTTAATTGTAAATTCGACATAAATTTCTTCAGGCTCTCTTACATTAACAAATTTATAAGACCCTGCTTCCGCTGCTTCCGCATTTTCTTCTCCATTTATATATACTTTAGATATCTTATATCCCAAACTGGGTGTAAAATCAAATACTTGATCTCCTCCTACTGCTACTTTCATCATTCCTTTGGGAGAAATAGAACCTCCTATACCTGTATTAGCTGTTACAATATAATATTTAGGTAAAACCATAGGAGATACAAATTCTACGTGTATCGAATGTTCGCTTAAAACATCATAGAAAGTATATTTTCCCATTGCTTTAGCTTTCGGATTTCGAGAATTATTAATATATACTTCACCTATACTATAACCTTCTTCGGGAGCAAAAATAAATTCTTGATCTTCATTTACACCTACCATAACCTCTCCTTCAGGGGAAATAAATCCTCCTTCACCTACAGTTGCTGTTACCTTAAAATGGCTTGGAATAAATTCTACATTCATAATTACTTTTTCGGTAACAAATGGGATAGCATACACTCCATTAACAACTTCACTCTGTCTTTCTACTCCATTTACATATACCTTGTGTATTTGATAACCTTCATCGGGAACTATCTCAACATTTTGAGGGAAACCGTCTCTTACTTTTACTTTCCCTTGTGGAAAAACAGAGCCTCCTTCTCCTGCTAAAACAGTTACTGTGTGATAAGATATTTTCGATTCCTCAATAAAGAAGACTTTTATTCTGTGACTCCATCTTTCTATATTTGTAAATGTATAATATCCGTCAACAATTGCTTGTTGATTACTATAGTCATCAATAACAACATTACTTATAGCATAACCTTCATCGGGTGTAAAAGTAAATGTTTTATCGTTTCCTTTTGCCACTTTTACTTGTCCTTCTGGAGAAATAGACCCCCCTTTACCCGACGAAGCAGTAATTGTACATTTTTCTGGAATTGCCACCTCTTCAGTTGCTACATATAGCGTATGGTCTGAAGTAACATTCTTAAATGTATAAGTTCCCCAGACTGAGGGATATGCTATATCTTCATCTACTAAAACATTGTATAAGCTAACATCATCATATAGCATATACAAGAATGTTTGGTCTGTACCTTCGTATACCTTAACTTCACCTTGCGGACTTATTATTCCTCCCAATCCGACAGAGGCATTAATAGTATATTGTTTTCTGTTCTCTTCGTATCGAGCTGCACTAACAACTATAGAATGATCGTCTGTTATATTTATAAAAGTATATTCGCCAGATGTAATTGCTTCGGGATTACTAACTCCATCTATCAAAACCTCAGAAATATAATATCCTTCTTTTGCCGAAAAAGTAAACAAACGATTAGTCCCGTGAGCAATATTAATATTTCCATCAGTAAACATATCGACTCCATCATTAGCTATAGCCTGTATAATATAATTCTGAGAACCAAACATAACTTGAATTGAGTGCGGCTCCGAAACCTCAGTAAAAGTATACTCTCCATTCTTTTTAGCCTCTTCATTTTTAACTCCATCAATGTACACTGCTCGCAACGAACAATAATCGGAAGGCGAAAAAACAAACTTTTGACTACCTCCCTCTGCTACATTTATATCTCCTTTAGGGCTAACTGTACCTTTTGTATTTGCCGTTGCCGTTATATTATAAACTTTCTTAGCAAAGCTTACTTCGAGAGTATGATCGTTTTCTATTTGTGTGAATGTATAATTTTTACCATTAAAGGCAACTTGCACCCCATCTATCCAAAGTTTTTCGACCTGATAATCGTCTTCTGGTATAAATTCTAATGTTAAGTCGCTACCCATCTGACACTTTATTTCACCTTGAGGAGAAATAGTGCCACCCTCTCCTATCACTGACGATTTAATTATTCGTCCTTTGCCATCTTCTATTTGTAGAATAAATTCGTGTTCGGCATATTCGCCTAAGTGTTTACTATAAACATTGTCTCCATAGAAATAAAAATGGAAAGTTCCCGACTCAACAGGGATACCTGACAAAGTTCCTTTAATAGGATCGAAAGTCATACCCCAAGGTATACGTCCCGACATTTGCAAAGAATCTAATCCAGAATAAGGGAAAGTAATCTCATACGATTCACGATGAGAACATATAGTTTCTTGCTGAGGTCCACTTATTGTCGGTATTGTTCCTACAACTACACGGGTAGCTGGGAATGTATATTCGTGGTAATCAATGCCTTCTATCGTAAAGTTAACAGCATAATCTCCAAAATCTAATTCATTTACATTTTCTATAATGTAAGAAGAGCTTGTAACACCCGCAATTGTTTTACCATTTTTGGTCCATCTAAAGTCTTTAGCTTCTTCAATATCTATACTTAAAGATAGAGTTTCTCCTGGAGATAAAGAAATAAAGTCTGTAGGCACAACATTGGCTTTTACAATTTTTGTTGTTGTCGGCATATTTAGAGATGCTAAATTAACCTCAGCAGTATTAGATGTTAAAAATAAGAAAGGATAATCTATATTATTATCCTTAAAAGACATAGCATCTATAGTAGGATTAGGGTTTTCGGCATAAAGCATTTCTAAAAATATAAAGCTTTGGCTAAAGTTATTTGTTATCTGTTGAAGCCCTGGAAGAGCAAGCGATCTAACAACTCCATTAGATACAGATCTTACATCAAGCACTTTAACTTTAGGGTAGTATAAGCTCTGAAAATTTCCGTTTGATAAAAACCCCAAACCTTCAAACATTTGTAATCTTGGAAAGAAAGGATAGTAATAATTATTGTAATCCGACAATAGCCAATTAGTTTGAACAAGTGAAGGGAAACAAACTAATGCGTCTGATGATAGCAGATAAAAATTATTAGAACCTATATGTTTCAAATTTGGGAGAGAAATATCTTTACAGTTCGGAAGTTCACTTATAATAGCGTCAGAATCAATATATACTAAGCGCGGGAAAAACAAAGATTTAATAGTTTGACACTCTCCAATAACATTACTTTTCATTTTCTCCATTTTGGGAAACACTAATTTCTCCAAAATATTTCCTGTAGCAAAATCATGATCTACATACTCTAAATTATTACAGTTTATTTCTTTTAATTTTCTAAAAGAATAAAATGCAGCATACGTTATTACTTTTATATTCGGAGCTGTAAAAGAAAGAAGTGTATTGTTTGGCGAGTAATCATATCTTTTCCAAGTTGCTAAATTTGCAGTATTAATATCTAAATGGTATTCTACTTTTACAGACATTAATTTTTCCCAATCACTCTGTATTAAAGTGTCGCCTACCACCTTCAATAAGTCACCATTCTTAATATTAAATGGCATTTCAATTAAATTTCCTTCTGTCTTCCTTATAGTATATACTTCTTGTGTAATTACGGGTAAAGACACTGAAATAAAAACAATAAGCAATAACAGTTTTTTTATCATATCAAAGTATATTTATTAATCTTAAATACAAATTTAGCTAATTATGCAAAACTAACAAATAAACAAGTAGTAAACTTTAGAGGGCTAATATTCTCATCCATTTTATCCACTTCATCCATTCTTTTCTTTTTTACTATTAATTTTTTACCTTTGTAAAAAATAACACACATAAAGTTTATGCTATCACCTGTTGTAAAAGACTTATTGGAAAAACGCTTGGGGTCTGAAATTAGAACAAGCTTCGATTGCCTGGCTCTACAAACAGATATAGAAAGGATAACTAAAGAACGGATAGGTGTTAATACTATTAAACGTTTACTGGGATTATCCGAAAGTGGAGAACCTCGTATATCTACTCTTGATGTTATTGCGCGCTATCTGGGTTATGACAATTGGGATTTGTTGGCTAAAGGCATTCAATTAAATGGAACCTCTGAGTTTAATTCATTAGATGAAGTTGAAATTAAATCCCTTAATCTATATGATGTGATTGAATTAACTTACAGTCCTAACCGCAAGCTCGAACTTTTATATTGTGGAGATAAATCATTCAAGGTACAAAAAAGTATAAATGGTAAGCTTAAAGAAGGTGATTGTTTAGAAATTCATCATTTTGTATTAAACTATCCCTTAATCATATCAGAAGTTACAAGAGATGGTAAATCTTTAGGACGTTTCACGGCTGGCAAAGTATCCGGACTTACATCTATTCGTCTGATTTAACTTATTTATGGATAAAGAAAGTTCTTCATTTGATGATATATACAGAGAAGACCCTTTCTCTTTTTCTGAGATTATTCCTTTGAATAATTCAGGCTCTACTTCCGAAACTTTTAAGGTTCAGATTTTAGGGAAGTGGCATTTCCTTAAACGCCCTAAAAAAGAATTTATAGATCACCCTCGCTATCAGGCTGCATTTAATAAAGAATTTGACTTAGGCTATTCGCTCTACCACCCAAACATTGTTCGCTACATTTCTAAAGGGAAAGACAATGATGGAAGTTATATATTAACTGAATATATAGATGGTAGAACTTTAGATGAGTTTATTAAAGAAAATCCAACGTATTTCAGACTTAAAAGAAATCGTTTCCGATTTTACGAACAATTGCTTTCTGCAATAGCTTATCTACATACTCATCAAATACTTCATCTCGACCTTAAACCCGAAAACATATTAATAACCCATATAGGGAATGATGTAAAACTTATAGATTTAGGTTTCTCTTACTCCGATTGTTATCAGTTTTTAACCTCTGGGAAAACTGTTATATACGCTGCGCCTGAGCAAATAGAAAAAAGTAATATTGATACAAGAACTGATATTTTTGGTATCGGACGCTTAATAGAAACAATACCCTACCTTTCGAGTCTCGAAAAACAATGCGTGAAACGTTGCTTGCAAATTGATAAATGCAAGCGATATGATCGTGTAGAGTCTTTACAAACTCATTTGTTAGAGCACAAAAGGGAATCTACCAAAATAATATTAAGCATTTTATCATTACTACTAATTGCAGGAACAGCTATAGCTTTGAATGTTTTTTTTAGAGATGATACAAATAATATAGAAAAGGTAGAAACAAAAAAAGAAGTTGTAACTAATGATAGCATTGAAACTGAAATCTCTAAAGATATTGTTCGTGATACAATTAGAATTATAGAAACGCCCACTATTGTTCCCTCTGTAATTAATAAAGAAACAACTTCATCAAACATTCAGAAAAAAGAATCTCCAATAGTAAATAGATACGATGAAGCTATTACTACGTTTGAAGATGCACTAAAACAAACTTATACTCTTCGAGCTGAACAATCTTATTCATTAGAAACTCGATATAAAAAATGGAAATACATTCAAAACAAAAGAGTTGAGTTGCTTAAAGGAATAGAAGACGGAGAACAAAAAGATAAATTAGAAAAACAGTTTTACTATAACGAGAATATCTGGGCTGCACCTTACATTCAGCAATCGGTAATAAAAGAATTAGAAAGTATTATGAATACTAATCTTTCTGCAGAACCAACACCCGAATATATATTAGCTCAGTTTAATAAAACTATAGCTCCATACTACCTTCCTTTTTACAAAAAATATGTTTTAATCGACAACTATGCTACATATATTCAAGCTAAAAAGGAATTAGACGATATAAAACAAATTACGGAGCCTATTCTTCACACTGTTTACAACAACAATAAAGATGTCTATTCTTCTCGTGAAGTATTTTACGAACAATTTATGGCTCGCCTACCTCATTATCCTTATTTTAACTATATCTATCCTGCCGAAGACTTACTGCAGAACTATGTGCTTAATTATCTTGACTGAAAATAAAGTCGCCTCCTATAGTAATGTTTTCTCTATCTTGTAACTCCAACTTTCCATTTATTAGTTTATAAGGCTTATATCCTAATTCATAAAATAAATCGAAGAGTTCTTTCTGATGCTCTCCCCAAACTTCAACTTGCACTTTGGGTTTATGTTTATTTATAATCTCTTTCATATCAGAAAGAACAAAATATTCAAAGCCTTCGATATCGCACTTTATGTAATCGAGCTTTTCTAAGTTTCCGAAAAGCTTAGAGGCAACTTTCATTTCAACTTCAAAGCGAAACTCTTGTTCTTCTAACTTTCCGTCTTTATCAGGATTGTAAACGTGAGGAAGTCCAGTGTTAAGATAGCCGCTCTGAGGAGAAGATACTAATTCAACAACCTTTTCTTCTGTCCCTAAAGCGTAAGGATATAAGGTAATGTTAGAATATTTTTTAGCCTTCTCGTTAAATATTTCGTTGTAAATCTTTATTGGCTCCACCGAGTAAACCTTTCCCGAAGGAGCCCATTTAGCAAACAATATAGAATAATAGCCTAAGTTTGCACCTATATCTACTATCACATCATCTTCTTTTATTAAAGATTTTACAAAGTAGTGATAACTATAATCAGGATTGTTTTTAAGCATTCCCAAATTATAAGCAAAGAAATATCCTTTCTGCATCAAGCGCAGATAGTTTTTCATTCCTGCATTTCTATATACAAATCTTTTAACCGAACTTACTATTCCCATCTTAAAGAGTTTCTTTTATTATTTCTCCTACTGTTGGGTGAGGAAATACCATTGCTTTAAGCTCTTCCGCCTTCATGCCTTTTTCTATTGCAATACCTGCAATAACTATAATCTCTGAAGCAGGATTACCTAAAATATGAACACCAAGAATAGACTCATCTTCGCCTACTATAACTTTACACATACCATTTACTTGCTCGTTTTCTGCAACGAAACGACCAGCATAAGCCATCGGTAAACGTTTAACAGTAAAAGGAATTCCTTCTGCTTGAAGAGTTTCTTCTGTTTTTCCAACTCCTGCAATCTCTGGATTAGTATAAACAACTCCTGGTATAGCTTTGTACGACATTTTTTCTGTTTTTCCCAAGATATGTTCTACAGCAACCTCAGCTTCTCTAACAGCAGTGTGAGCAAGAAGAGAGAATCCTGTAATATCTCCGCAAGCATAAATATTAGGATTCGATGTTTGCATATATTCGTTTACTTGTAGTCCGTTTCTAAATTTCTCAAGACTTAGATTTTCTAAACCAAATCCAGCAAGCGAAGGTCTACGTCCTACGCTTAAAAGAATTTTTTCTGTTTCCAATTCTGTAGAAACTCCATCTTTCTCAAAAACTACAAATTGTTTATCACCTCCCTTGATAGATGTAACTTTGGTTTCTAAATTTATATTGATACCTTTCTTTATTAAGTCGGCACGAAGCATAGACGAAAGTTCTTTATCCATACCGGGAAGTATTTCGTCAACCATCTCTATTACCGTAACCTTAGTACCAAGTGTGTTGAAGAACGAAGCAAACTCTATTCCTATCACACCTCCACCTATAATAACTAATGATTCGGGAACTTCTTTATTGTCTAACGCCTCTCTACTCGTCCATATTTCGGCATCTTTTACTCCCGGAATAGGAGGAACAACAGCTTCAGAACCTGCACAAATCAATAACTTATTAGCAGTATAGGTTTCGCCATTGCACGATATTTCTATTTGAGTATCAGCTTTTACTATTTCGGCGTTACCGTTAATAACTTCAACATTAGCCTCGGTCATCTTACCTTTAATACCTGCAACAAGCTTTCTTACTACTTTATTTTTACGAGCTATTATCTTTGAAAGGTCGAAAGACAGATTATCACAAGCAATTCCATATTTTGCAGAGTCTTTTGCAGTATTATAAACCTTTGCAGAATAAAGAAGTGTTTTAGTAGGTATGCAACCTTCATTCAAACAAACTCCACCTAAAGCTCTTTTTTCGAATAAAATAGTCTTTAAGCCTTTGTTCCCTGCTAACTCCGCTGCGGAATAGCCGGCAGGACCTCCTCCTATAATTGCCAAATCATAACTCATGATAAAAAATTTAATTGTTAATATTTATAGTGTACAAACTTACATAAAAATCTGGAATTATGCGCTTATATAGTAAAAATAAGGCGATAACTGTCACCGTAGGCAACGCTTCGCTCGCCATACGGCTATGGAATTTTCACCCTTTGGGTATCGTTAACTTTTAGTTTTTAACTTCGAACTTGCTCGCTTGTCGCTTCGCGCCAACTCTTAGTTCTTCACTCTATCTCCGTAGGCAACGCTTCGCTCGCCGTACGGCTATGGAATTTTTACCCTTTGGGTAACTTAACTTTTATCTTTTAGTTTTTAGTTTTTAACTTGTGAAACACAAAGCTTCACTTAGGGTCGTCTCTCTTAGTAGAGACCCCTTCTCTCTCTTAGTAGATAGGCGAGGTCTCTCTACTAAGAACGACGGGGTGCTTTAAGTATAAAGACGGGGAGGTTCTCCTAAGAGCGACATCGGGTATCTAATAAGAAGCAGCTCCCCTTTCTACTAACAAAGGCGAGGGGTATCTACTAAGAAACGGCTCGCCTCTTTAGTAACAACGATAAGGAGGTTCTGCTAAGAGCAGCGAAGTGCTTCACAAGAAAGATAGAACCGCCCATTTGTCCACTCGCTCACTTTTACGCTCTTCTCCGAGAGTTAAGGAATTACAGATAGTTGCCTATTGGGGGTAACTTGCTTACACTCTTGCTCCGCTCTGAAGATTAAGCAAAGGGGCTATAATGTCAAAATAACAGAAATAATAACAGTCTTGTAGAAATAAGTAAGTAGAGAAAATGTCGAGAATTTGGGCGAAATAGAAAAAGAAAGCTTTCGCTGAATAGTTACAGCTGAGTAGTTAGAACATCTTTTTTCTAAGATACACAGAGTTGTTACCAAAAAGGATTTGTAATTATAAAACACCGATTAATATGAGAGTACAATATTAATTCTTAATTTTGCACAAGGAAAGAGAAAGTGTATCAAAATAGAAACTCTTTCCATTATTAATTATTATTACTTCAATGGTACATAAGTTTGATTTTTTAGTTATTGGGTCGGGCATTGCTGGTATGAGCTATGCCTTAAAAGTAGCCGACAAAGGCAGTGTTGCCCTTTTGTGTAAAACAACCTTAGAAGAAGCTAACACTTTTTACGCTCAAGGAGGGATAGCTTCAGTTACTCTTCCTTACGACGATTTTGAGAAACATATCAAAGATACTCTTGTAGCTGGAGATGGAATGTGCAACAAAAAAGTTGTTGAGAAAGTAGTTAAAGAAGCTCCCGCACAAATAGAAGAATTAATTCGTTGGGGTGTAGATTTTGATAAAGACTCTAAAGGCGAGTTCGACTTACACAAAGAGGGTGGTCATTCCGAGTTTAGGATTCTTCATCATAAAGATAATACAGGCGAAGAGATACAGGTAAGTCTTATCGACACAATTAAAAGACACCCCAATATCAAAGTATTCGATTACCACTTCGCAATAGAAATTCTTACACAACACCATTTAGGAGTAAATATAACTAAAGATAGTCTGGGGGTAGAATGCTATGGAGCTTATGCTTTGCAAGAGAAAACAAACGAGATACATACTTTTCTTTCTAAGGTAACAATGATTTGTACGGGAGGTATTGGCAACATCTATCAAACAACTACCAATCCTTTGGTTGCAACAGGTGATGGAATAGCGATGGTTTATCGTGCTAAAGGTTTGGTTAAGGATATGGAATTTGTTCAGTTTCACCCTACTGCTTTGTATAATCCTATGGAGCGACCTTCATTTCTTATTACGGAAGCGATGAGAGGTTATGGCGGAGTATTGCGCACTCGCAACGGCGAAGAATTTATGCACAAATACGACGAACGAGGCTCTTTAGCCCCAAGAGATATTGTTGCTCGTGCAATAGATAATGAAATGAAAAGTAGTGGTAGCGACTTTGTGTACTTAGATGTTACTCACAAAGATGCAGAAGAAACTAAGAAAGAATATCCTACCATATATGAAAAATGTTTAAGTGAAGGGATTAATATTACTAAAGATTATATTCCAGTAGCTCCTGCTGCTCATTATTTGTGTGGTGGTATTGTTGTAGATTTTAATGCTCGCACTACTATTAACAGACTATATGCCGCAGGCGAATGTTCGCGAACTGGACTTCACGGTGCTAACCGTTTAGCATCTAACTCTCTTATCGAGGCTATAGTTTATGCCGATGCGGCTGCTAAACATTCTATTAGTCTGTTGAAGAATTATTCTTTCAACGAATCTATCCCAGAATGGGACGATAAAGGAACTTCTCTTACCGAAGAAATGATTCTTATTACTCAGAGTGCTAAAGAGGTTGGTTCTATTATGAGCAATTATGTTGGTATAGTACGCTCTAATTTACGCTTAGAGCGAGCCTTTGAAAGATTGGAGATAATCTATCGAGAAACTGAGAATCTGTTTGTTCGCTCGGTAGTATCGAAAGATATTTGTGAGCTACGTAACATTATAAATGTTGGTTATCTTGTAATAAAGCAAGCTATGGAGAGAAAAGAAAGTCGAGGCTTGCATTACACAATAGATTATCCTAAAAAGAATGAAATAGGTTGAGGTTTGAAATAAGATACTTATCTAATCCACTAATGATAACAAATAATTTGTCTGTTTTTAATAAAATCAAAGGTGTCATATTTGGGCAAACCATAGGAGATGCACTCGGACTTGCATCTGAGTTTATGACTAAGAAAGAAGTAAAAAATTTCTATCCAAATGGAATACACACTTATGATGATATAATACAGGACAGACATCGTAGTTTGTGGCAAAAAGGAGCGTGGACGGACGATACTGATCAAATGTTATGTATATTAGATAGCATCATTGAGAACAAAACTATTGACTTAATCGATATTGCAAAAAGGTTTGTGATTTGGAAAAGAACAAATGGAGTTGGAATAGGACTACATACTATAAAAGTATTATCGATAGGTGATTATCTGGAAAATCCATTCAAAGCCTCTGAGCTTATTTGGAATATCTCAGGAAAGAAAATTGCGGCTAATGGAGGCATTATGCGAACTGGAATTCTTGGTTGTTGGAACTATGCAAATTGGAATGATGTAAAATTAAATACTGAAAATGTATGCAAACTCACACATTTTGATCCTCGTTGTGTTGGTTCTTGCGTTATCATTACTTATATTATTCATCGTCATATTACTAACCAAGAGATATTAAAATCGGACATTCTATGTATTGCCAACGAATACGACTCCCGTATTGTTGAGTATGTGGAATTGGCATACCAAAATAATATTGAAGCTCTTGAATTAGATGAGCAAGGTAAAATTGGCTATACTTTAAAAACTATGAGTGCTGCTCTATGGAGCTATAACTATTCTACTGATTTTTACTCTGGATTAAGAACTATTATAGAACAAGGAGGCGACGCTGATACAAACGGAGCTGTGGCTGGAGCATTATTAGGTCTAAAATTTGGATTTAATTCTATACCTGCACACCTAATTGATAATCTAATTGGCAAAGAAACTTTAGTCAAAAAAATAAATGGATTTTGTTGTTAAAGATGTGCTTTGCGAAGAGAATGGAACTATTTAATATTCACAATAAACAAAGGAAATGGATACCGACGATTTATCAGAAAATGCATATAAAGGGATTATTATTGAGGCTGAGCAATTTTCTCATGATTTGACTTTATACTATGGGATGCTGTCTTATGAGTGCGAAAATGAAGCTGAGTATCTTGCTAAAGCAGAGGAGCTAACAAGAGAAATAATGTCTTATGACGATATTGCTCTTGAAGATCTTTTCTTTGGAGAAACCGTAGATAAAAAGGGATTGAACATAGCTTTAGGCAAAATTCTATTCAATATCCAGCAATTAAGAAAAAGCAAATAATTCTATTGACAAGAGAAGATGAAAATTAGTTTACAGCTTCAGATATATAGATTGTTTGAGATATTAAAACAAGCTTAATTGCCGATTTTCCTTTGGGGGATAGAATGCCCCTATTATAATGAATGGATTTGGGGCGATTTTGTGAAATTGCCTGGTTGTACCAAGAAAAAAATGCAGATCTTTGTTTGTCAATTCATCAAAATATTTCTGTTTAACCTTTTTACAAGCTAACCCTTCATCTCCATCTGATGATTTTAAACAATTCCAATATAATTGTCCAAGTTCCCAATCTTCAATCATTAATGTACGCTCTATATCATCTTCGGTTGTAAATACGTATGAGAATTTGTAGGGCAGCTTTTTAGCTACAGTAAATAGCTTTTTCGTCTCCTCAAACAAATTAAGTTGTTTTTGACTCGCTTCTATCTTAGCTAGCTTAGCAGGATTCCATTCCCTTTCACATGACTCCCAAATAAAGTCCTTAATCTCTTTGGGTTTAATTATGGCTAACGACGTTCCATCATTATCTGCTTTTGCCTTTTCTATTAATTTAGATAAGTTGTTATGAACATTGTTGAGAACAATCTCCTTGCGTTTTGCCCATCCATTTTCTGTCCCGATAGTGTTAAGAACTGTAATTGTTGAGTCTTTGCTATATGGTCTATAACTTTCAGGACGAAAATCAGAAGTATTTTTTACTAAATCAACTTCAATCCATTGCCATTTCTTATACTGGTTTACATAATCCAACTTTCTAAATGACACAGGATAAATGCGAATCCAAGTCCCATCTTCACGAAACCCAGCAGTGCACACCAATTCTTCGTATTTTTCAGACAAAGCTGGGTAAGTCTTTACTGCAATAAGAACTTTTGTCAGAGCCATTCTTACAAATTTTTGAACGTGTATTTATCTTCAGATATAGACATTAGCTTCTTAGCAACCCTTGTTCGATGGCATTGTGCTGGATTTTTCTCAAAACAAGTGACAGCAACTCTTTTGTATTGTATAATTAGTTCTCTTACTTGATTGATATATATATCCCGATTCACAAGGGTAAGCCTCTCATACTTCTCAAATAACAAATCATAGTCTTTTTGTGACCGTAAGTCCTGTCTCTCTTCTGATTCTATACCTAATTGCGGCACATGAATATATAATATACCCACTCCTTTGCATGCTTGTTCTAATTGCTTCTTAGAAAAACCATATTTTTGACTGAATGCATTTTTACGTACATCACACAACACCTTAACGTCACTAATGATTAATTTATTGATATACGTCTCCAATGTTATGCCTTCATATCCTATAGAGAATAATACTGGTTCAGAAAAAGAGCGAACTCTTGTGTTTATTTCCGCAAATTCTTCTTTTGAAAGAATTTGTTCTGCTATAGAACTTTTAGTCGCCCAAAAAGGATAATTAATGTATGTGTACCTTATAAGGTCTGTCTGTGACAGTGCTCCAAACTCGTTTTTCACAGAGATTAAATATTGACGGTCAAACAAGTTCAACAAAGAACAAAAACCAGTATATTCTTTATTGAGCTCAATACATCTCCCATTCTCGGATTCAGTCACAGTTAGATAACCGTACTTGCCTAATGTTGCTATATCTTGGTTTGCTTGAAACGAAAAACAACCATACTTATATGGAACAAAATCGAAAGATTTCTCCGTTTGCTTTCTTGTAAATAGGAACAGGTATTTTTGAAGACGTTTGGCTGTTAATCGTCCTCCAAAAGTTTCCAGTAATGCTAAAAGTATTTTTCTTCTATAATAAAGCATAGGGCAAAGGTAGTGAAAATACGCCATAACGCTAATGAAATCGGCAAAAAATAAGAGTTTGTCTTTTTGTAATTTCTCAGTAGGGTGGCGCACTTCGTGCTTACCCTACGTTAAACTCCTTCAAGCTTTCAACTTGTTGATACTCTTGTCCCATTTGCATTATACGTTATGACAACTAGCAAAATAAGAGATTGCCTTATTCTAGTTTTCAACCCAAACCTAGAATAAGGCAATCTCTTTATATAAAACGCAATATAATAACCTGAGTTAAAACACTCTTTCGAAAGTTACCTCTCCTTGTTCGTTAAACGTTTTTACAGCTATGCCTTTGTCTGAAACTTCAACATGAGATATGCTTTTGTTGTCGTTTACTAAAACTGGAAATTTATATGCTTTGTTGTTATCTGGCTCTAACAACATAAAACGGTGAGTATGTCCGCAAATCATTAAATCTACATTAGCTTCGTTAAGCACTGGAAGGTATGTTCTATAAAGAACGTCGCTTGAATGAGCACTCGCACGAGTACTTTCTCCCCTTGCTGTAGGAGGAATATGTGCTAAAACTATTCTCTTAGACGCATTCTTATAATCGTCGCTTGCCACAATACCTTTAAGCCATTCTAATTGCTCTTCACGATATTCATCAAAAGCTGTAATACCCGAGTAATCGTGATGAGTATCGGGTTTGTCTTCTCCATTATCTAATAAAACAATAAAAGTATCTCCAATTTTATATGTTCCATAGAAATGATTGTTGGGGCGATAAATATATTCAGGATAAGTGCGCGACAAAGATCCACGGGTATCATGATTTCCTCTAACAAGTACAAAAGGTAAATTCTTGGCAAATCTGTTTACTGATACATCAATAAAACTGGTATAAGGCTGCCCTACTCTACTAAAATGACTTAGTATATCTCCTAATAAAAATACCATATCGGTTTTCTCAAAAGGTATATAATCTAATAAACGATTATACTTTGCTGCATCATCGTGTATATCACTCGTTGTAGCAAAAGAGCAAGATATTGCATTAGGATTAAGTGTTTTGAATGTATACCAATCTGAACGAATAGTATCTCCATATATATTTTGCGACAAACGGAATTGTTTAATTGGAACAGAAACTATTCGATACTCGTATTGGGTATTAGGTTCTAAGTTTTTAAGCTTAATTGCATTCTTTGTATTGTTGGCTTCTATCAAACCATCGTCTACAGTAACACAACGAGAGTAATCTTCTTTCCCTTTTACTCTTAAGTCTACCCACGAAAAACCTTTTGTTGAAGTTGTGAAATAAACATACACATCATTGTTTGTCAAACCTTGAAGGTATGGGCCATGATTGAAACGATAAACTGTATCTACGCTTTGCTCTTGAGCATACATTGAGATACAAAACACTGTTGTTAATACAAGATAAATTATTCTTTTCATTGTTTTTATTATTTAGTATAAAAGTAAATTCGACGACACTTAATTCTAAAAGAGTGAATGTAAAATTATATTTAGGCGGTAAATTTAATAATTTATCTTTGTTTTTATACGCTTTTGTGTTTTTATTCGTTATATACCTACATATTAGCTAATTTAGACCACTTATTGTATGTTAGATTATATTAAAGGAGAAATTACAGAATTAACTCCTGCCTCGGTTGTTGTTGAAACTGCAGGTATGGGATTTATTGCTCATATTTCTCTAAACACATATTCATCTCTTAATGGGAGAAAAGACTGTAAGCTTTATGTTTATGAAGCGATAAGGGAAGATGCACACCAGTTGTTTGGATTCTTAGAAAAGAGAGAAAGAGATTTATTCCTTCTACTTATATCTGTTTCTGGTATTGGAGCTAACACTGCTCGTATGATTTTGTCAGCAATGACTCCTCCCGAATTAGAACAAGTTATTTCTTCGGGCAACTCATCAATGCTAAAAACCGTTAAAGGTATTGGAGGTAAAACTGCTGAAAGAATTATTATAGATTTGAAAGATAAGGTTAAAGTACAAGAAGATGGCTCTTCCGAAAACTTTTCTGTTGCAGAAATAAACTCCGAATTAGCCAATGAAGCTATTTCGGCTCTTACTATGCTTGGCTTTAATATGGCTGCATCAAAAAAAGTAGTTTCTAAAATAATAAAAACAAATCCAACATACACTGTCGAACAAATTATCAAAAGTGCCTTAAAGATGCTTTAATGAAGAAGAGGATAAGTAAATATATAATCTGTTTTGTGTTGGTGTTATTTGCAACAAACGCATCTTATGGTCAGGTTGCTAAAGATACAGCTACCCGCTATCCTGTATCTCCTATCATTCCGCAAACTTATAAAGAACTTAAAACCTCTTATCCTATAGATTTAAGAGATCCTGACGAGTTTAACGACGAGTTTGAGTTTAATCCTAAAACTAATCGTTACGAACTTCGCACTAAAATTGGCGATACAGATGTTGCCACTCCCCTGTCGCTTACTCAAGAAGAATATCTTAATTATACTCTAAACAAGAGTATGAAATCTTATTTCAAATCGCGCAATGATGAAGAATATACTCAAAAAGGCGAAGAAAGAAAAGATAATGATGCCCTTTCGATGTTTGACTTTAACTTCGACCTTGGTCCTGCCGCAAAGATATTCGGTCCTGGAGGAGTGCGGCTTCAAGCAAATGGAAGCCTCAACACTAAAATAGGAATGACCTACACGTCTTCTGAAAATCCTACTCAAAGTGAAAGACAAAGAAAAAGATTTTCTTTCGACTTCGACCCTCAAATACAAGCAAATATTACAGCGTCGGTAGGCGATAAAGTAAACTTCGACCTTGATTACAACACTGAATCAACCTTCGGATTTAATTCTAAAAAACTTAAATTAGCTTACGAAGGCAAAGAAGATGAGATAATTAAAGTATTAGAAGCTGGTAATGTTAGTATGCATACCACCAACTCTCTGATAAATGGAGGGGCTGCCTTATTTGGTATTCGCACTCAATTACAATTTGGCAAGCTTACTGTTGATGCTATATTCTCTCAACAAGAATCTCAATCGAGAAGTACATCATCTAAAGGAAGTACACAAACAACTCCTTTTGAAATAACGGCTGATAGTTATGATGAAAATATGCACTTCTTCCTTGCTCATTATTTCCCCGACATATACGACAAGGCAATGAAAACTCTTCCTTCTCCTCAAACAGGGATAAGTATTGATGAGATAGAAGTATGGGTTACCAATAAACGTTCGAATTACGATGAAGCAAGAAATATAGTTGCTTTCGCCGATTTAGGAGAATCTAACTCCAATTACTTTAGCAATAAAGGTGTTGTTTCGGCTGGAGTAGGTGCTATTCCTCAAAATAGTGCTAACAATTTATATAGCGAACTACAAACGACTTTTGCAAGTGCTCGAGATGCAAGTAAAGTTAATCAAGTATTTCAAAGCACTCCTCTAAATGGTTATTTATTAGAAAACGGGAAAGATTACGAAAAGATAGAAAATGCCCGTAAACTTAATAGTTCGGAATACCGACTTAATAGTTCATTGGGTTATATAAGTCTCCGCACTCAACTACAGCCCGACGAAGTGCTTGCTGTTGCTTTCAAATATACTTATCAAGGTAAAACTTATACAGTAGGTGAAATGTCGACAAGTAATTCAGAAAATCCTAACAATACTCTTTTCTTAAAACTATTGAAAGGAACATCTTTAACTCCTGAGTCTGCTTGTTGGCGATTAATGATGAAAAACGTTTACACCGTTAGTAATCGCAGTATAGAAAAAGACAAGTTCAGATTAGACATAAAGTATCAAAACGACTCTACTGGCACTTATATTAACTATCTTCCAGAAGGAAATATAGCTAATAAACTGTTATTAAGAGTTATGAACTTAGACAGGCTAAACACAAACAACGACCCTTATGCTGATGGTTTCTTCGATTATGTAGAAGGTTATACTGTAGCCTCTCAATATGGTAAAATAATATTCCCTGTTGTAGAGCCTTTCGGTCGGCACTTAATAGATTCTATAGGAGATGCCAACATTGCCGAAAAGTATGCTTACACCGAGCTTTACGATATGACTCTTACGGCTGCCAGGCAAGTTGCTGAGAAAAATAAGTTTTTACTTACCGGGGAATATAAAGGTTCCGGAAGTTCAAACATAGAATTAGATGGATACAATATTGCTCAGGGTTCGGTAACAGTAACAGCCAATGGTGTTAGACTAAAAGAAAATCAAGATTATACGGTAAATTACTCTACTGGAGAGGTTAGTATTATTAATCCTGCTTATGAGAATGCTAATATTCAAACTTCGTATGAAAATCAATCGGCATTCGGTATGCAGCGTAAAACAATGATGGGGGTTAATCTTAATTACGCTTTCTCTAAAGACTTTAATGTAGGAGCTACACTTATGAATCTTAGCGAAATGCCTTTAACGATGAAAGTTAATCCTGGAGAAGAATCGGTAAACAATACATTGTTTGGCTTTAACGTTAATTACTCTACTCAATCTCGTTGGTTGACGAATGCTCTTGATAAGATTCCTTTATTAGACCTTACAGCTCCTTCGCAAATTACTTTTAATGCTGAGTATGCACAATTAATAGCAGGGCATTACAAAAGTGAATATGGCGGTGATCACTCTTATATCGACGACTTCGAGAAAGCTAAAATGCCTATCGACCTTCGTTCTCCTTATTCTTGGAAGTTAGCCTCAACACCGTCTTACTTTCCTGAGTCTAAAAATGTGAACGACTTATCTTATGGAAACAACAGATCGTTATTAGCTTGGTATTATATCGATGGTTTATTTACTCGCAGATCTTCTCTTACTCCTACTCACATAAAGAATGATAACGACCAATTATCAAACCACTATGTTAGAGAAATACGCGACCAAGAATTATTCCCTAATAAAGATATTAGATTCAATGAATCGTCTACTATTCCAGTATTAAATCTGGCTTTCTATCCAAAAGAAAGAGGTCCGTACAACCTTGATAGAAATATGAACAGCGATGGAACTCTTAAGAATCCAGAAAATAGATGGGGAGGTATATTTAGAAAGTTAGAAAGCGGACAAACCGACTTTGAAGCAAACAATATCGAGTATATAGAGTTTTGGGTAATGGACCCATTTATATACAATACAAATAACTCAGGCGCAATATTTTTCGATTTAGGAGATGTATCTGAAGATATACTAAAAGACGAAAAGAAATTTTTCGAAAATGGTTTACCTGTCGACGGAGATTTATCTAAAGTTGAAGAAACTGTTTGGGGATATGTTCCTAAAGTACAATCTTTGAACTACGCTTTCGATAACGATAGTGGTAAAAAGAAATTACAAGATGTAGGATTGAATGGTTTAAGTACCGAACAAGAGTATCAATTTCCTACATACAAATCATATCTTAACGATATTGACAATATATTATCTGCCGAAACTAAGGATAAGATGCAAAACGATCCTTTCTCTCCCATTAACGACCCTGCCGGAGATAATTATCACTACTTCAGAGGTTCTGATTATGATGCAAAAGAAATGCCTATACTTGGCAGATACAAAAGATATAACGGAACAGAAGGTAACTCTGTTGATGCAAAAGATTCGCCCGAAAGTTATGCAACTGCTGCACAAATAGCTCCCGATGTGGAAGACCTTAACCAAGATAATACATTAAACGAATTAGAACAATACTTTCAATATAGAGTGGGCTTACACCCCGATAGTATGAACGTAGGACAAAACTTTATAGTTGACAAACGTATAGCTAAACCATCACTAAAGAATGGAAAAACAGAAGAAGTTACTTGGTATCAATTCAAAATTCCTATTCAAGATAAAGATAAAAGAACTCAAGTGGGTAAACCTAATATGCAATCTATTAGGTTTGTACGTATGTTTATGACAAACTTCACCGATTCGGTAATCCTTCGTTTTGCTACTCTTGAATTAGTACGAGGCGATTGGAGAACTTATAACCAAGATTTGCAAAACCCTAATATGCCTACACAAGGTACAGGAGCAATAAGTGTAGCGGCTGTTAATCTTGAGGAAAATGGAGACAAGCAACCTGTAAACTATATAATGCCTCCTGGAGTAAACAGAATGACAGACCCAGGACAGCCTCAAATGGTAATGCAAAACGAACAAGCTTTATCAGCAAAAATAACTAATCTTGAACCGGGTGATGCTCGTGCTGTATATAAAAATACAGGCTTAGATACTCGACAATACAAACGTATTCAAATGTTTGTTCACGCAGAAAAACTGCCTGATGTTGAAGATCCTAATCCTGTTGAAGATAATGAATTGTCGATATTCATTCGTATGGGTTCCGATTATAAGAGTAACTACTATGAATATGAAATACCGTTGAAACTTACTCCTCATAGCAGTGAATATAGTAACAATAGTAGTAGCGACAGAGAAATAGTTTGGCCATCAAGTAATATGTTTAACTTCCGTTTCGAATTACTTACCGACCTTAAACTTTCGCGCAATAAAAAGAAAAGAGCTGGCGAAGAAGACGTAAACTTCAGTACTGTGTATTCTGAGTTCGACCCTAATAAACCGCTTAATAAGATTTCTATATTAGGAAATCCTTCCTTATCTGAGATAAAAGTTATAATGATTGGTGTTAGAAACAATTCCAGCTCTAATAAGTCGGCAGAAGTTTGGCTTAACGAACTTCGTCTTACGGAATTTAACGAAGACGGAGGCTGGGCTGCTAATGCTAATTTGTATGTAGGGTTATCAGACTTGGGGTCTGTAAATGTTTCGGGACATAAAGAAACGGCAGGTTTTGGTGGGCTCGACCAAGGTATTATGGATCGTAATTTAGACGACAAACATTCATACAGTATTGCCACACAAATAGATTTAGGTAAATTTTTCCCTGAAAAGGCAAAAGTTAATCTTCCTTTATATTTCTCATATTCGGAAGAGAATGTTAGCCCTAAGTATAATCCCTTAGATCAAGATATTTTGCTTAAAGATGCTTTAGATGCAGTAAGTACTAAAGCAGAAAAAGATTCTATCAAGAACTTTGCTGTAGATAAGATTACGACTAAATCTTTAGACCTTAACAATGTGAGAGTAAATATCACAAGTAAAAATCCTATGCCATACGACCCTGCAAACTTTACTTTAGGATATTCTACAACCGAAAATAATGTGCGTAATGCTACAACCGAATACGAACGACAACTTTCTCAACGTTTATTATTTAGTTATGTTTATTCGCCTATGGTTAAACCGCTTCGTCCGTTTAATAAAAAGAATAAAGGCACTACTAAATCTAAACTACTAAACGAATTTCAGTTCGGGTTTTTACCAAAGAGTGTTGCTTTTAACTCCGATATTAATAGAAACTATTATGAAATACAGTTACGAGATTTAGGAAGCATAGGTGAGAATATGATTCCTGTTTCTCATAGAGAAGATTTTTATTGGAATAGAACTATAGCCATTAACTGGGAACTTACTAAAAACTTGAAATTCGACTTTAACAACGCTACTAATGCTCGCATTGATGCTCCTCACGTGCAAGTAAACAAAAAGTTTAATATGGACGATTACGAACTTTGGAAAGATGGAGTAACTGAAAGTCTTAAAGATATGGGTACACCTATGGAGTATAGTCAAAACTTTAATGCAACATATCAACTTCCTTTCAAAGCAATACCTGTATTAGACTTTATATCCGGCTCTCTTTCTTATCGTGCAAGATACGATTGGCAAAGAGGTGCTGCTCTTGAAGATGCTGAATACGAAATGGGGCATACTATAAACAACGAACGTACTATAGGATTAGATAATATATCGTTTAATCTTCTGAACTTATACAACAAAAATTCATACCTCGAAAAGGTTAATAAGAAGTATGTCCTAAATAAAGGCAACAATACTTCTTCAAGAACAAGAACTTCAAAACCAAACCCTGCAAGAGAAAAAGCTATGAATAAGAAGTACGAAGGTAAAGTTCAGTTAAGCACCGACACTGCCGTTGTTGTAAATCACGGACTTAATAACAAGCGAATTAGAGTAACGGCTCGTAATGAAGAAGGTAAACTTTATCAGGTTAAATTCAAAAAGTTAAACAATAACAGCATTAAGATTAATAATAAAGATAGCGTTAAACTTGATGTAACTATATCTCAATTACCTCCTTTAGACAATACCTTCTGGTATAAATTTGGTCAGGGAACAGCACGAACTCTTATGATGGTGAGAAATGTAAACTTCACTTACAGTCAGACTCAAGGTCTAATGCTTCCATACTTTAAGCAAGATATTGGCGATTGGTTAGGACAAGGTTCTACAGCTATGGGTAAAGCTCCTGGTTGGGATTTTGCTTTCGGGTTGGTAGGAGAAAGTTATATAGATAAGGCTTTGAAGAACGATTGGGTGTACAGAAACGACTTAAACGTTAATCCGGCAATGTACAATGTTACTGAAATGTTTAGCTTCTCTGCTTTAGTTGAACCATTTGTTGGCTTGAAGATTAACTTAAATGGTAATAGAACTAATACGGAAAGAACTAATATTTTAATGATGCAAAGTTCGCAGAATAAACGTTACTCTGGCGACTTCACTATGACTACTATTACTCTCGGCACATCGTTTGGTAAGAGTAATGCCGACAACGGATACGCATCTAAGGCTTTCAATAAGTTTTTAAGTAATAGAGATGTGATTGCTAATAGATTGGAAAAATCTTACGCCAACACACAATATCCTAACTCTGGATTTTTAGAAGGAACTGGAATTATAGGAAACTACGACCCCGATACTTATGGGGGAGTAAATGCTAACTCTTCTGATGTGTTAATTCCTGCATTTCTTGCAGCATACACAGGCAAAAGCGCAAGCAAAATTAGCCTTAACCCCTTCCCTGCTCTTAAGAATTTAGTTCCTAACTGGAAAATATCTTACGAGGGACTTATTCAGATTGCTCCTATTAAAAAGCTGTTCAAATCGTTTGTGTTAGAACACGAATATAAGAGCCGTTACACTGTTGGCTCATATAATTCGCATACCGATTGGACATCTGCTTTAGGAGAATTAGGTTACGTACAAAATCAAACAACAGGCAATCCAAGTCCTTCTTCTCCTTACAACATTACTGCTGTAAGCATATCCGAATTGTTCGACCCTTTGATTAGAATAAACTCAACATTACATAACAATATGAGTGTGAAGTTTGAATACAAAACAACTCGTAACGTTAATCTTAATGTATCTTCTTATCAGATTGTTGAATCAAGCACTTCCGAAATAGGTGGTGATGTAGGATACCGAATTGAAAACTTTAACCGAGTAATTAAGTTAAGAAGTACAGGCGGACGTAATTTTAATAACGAACTAAGAGCTTCGCTTGGTCTATCGTACAGAAAGTCGCAAAGTTTAATTCGTAAAATTCACGATAACTATACTCAACCTCAGAGTGGAGATTCTCAATTCATTCTAAAGTTAACAGCCGATTACAGTATGAGTCGCTTGGTAACTATGCAAGCTTATTTCGATCAACAGATTAGTAAACCATTAATCTCGTCGACCGCCTACCCTATGACTAAAACAGCTTTCGGTATAACAGTAAAGATTAGTTTGTCGAGGTAGAAGTAGATTGATAAAAAGTTTGTAATATATTCTGATATTTTTCCAGACAAAACAATCACTTTACCGATACATTATGTGAATTGCTTAGATTATCAGGCGTTTACATTTAAAGAAAAAGTCTTCTTTACTCGGATAATCTAGCCTAATAACCTGAGTTTCGTTTAAGTTATTGTATATTCATATTCTTCGTATTCTCATTTAAGTCCACAGCATACCCATTGGTAAGCGAAAGGACTTACCTGAAAATAGAATATGTGTCGTTTGTCAATAAAACAGAGACAATTGATTTGAATGCTTATATTCCCAGTCAGCTCTTATTGATGGTTTCTTGTCGAAGAAGCAATATGCAGCTAAAGCAGCAATCAGGTTCATGAAGAAATTATGAACGCTCCGATGTCTAGAATGCTCTATGTCGCAGATATTTTTGAGTTGATCATTGATAGTTTCTATCACAGATCTTTTTCTGAGCATAATTTTCCTGACTTCGTCAACGTGTCACCCAGAATTCCTCATTAAATAGAGGAGCAATGCATTGATGTCTCTTCATTATCATAGTCTTGCTTAAAGT